>RZYP01000086.1 GCA_009930275.1 Negativicutes bacterium | reverse complement strand
ATGCAGCACTTTTTGGGAGATATCCAGTCCTGGAGAATATCGCCAGGCTTCACCGAGCTTCGTGCCAAGTAGAGCAATCAGAACATAGGGGAGGTTTAATAGGAGCATCCGCTTGATTTTTACATTCATCGCGTCAGCTCCTTGTCTTTGTTTTTCACCCGGTCCATGACCTTGGTCTGAACCAGAGCCTTGAATTTGGCAAGCTGCTCCAAAATGGAAGGTTGCTTGTCCTTCTTGAGGACCTTCGCCGTATATTCTGTGAAGGCAGCGGTGAGGGCGTCAGCATCCCGGGCTTTGAAGAAGACCAGATATTTGGGTTTCTCTCCGGTGGTGTCCTTCTTGAGTGCATAGTCTACGCCGTACTTTCTGGCGACCTGCTCAAAGGATTTGATGTTTTTATCTGTGATCTCAATGTTGGAGACACCGGCATTCTGACCGATAAGCTCCTTCACGGTCTGCTTGCCGTGGGGGATCTGTGGCGGACTGTCCCGGCTCTTCTTCATTTCAGCCAAAACCTTGATGAGTGCGGCCTTCAGAACACGTCCGGTCATTCGGGTGGTACTGACAGCCAGGGCAACGGTCCTGTTTTCCACTTCTTCCTGCATGAAAAAGTCCTCCTCTCGTGATTAGGTGAAATCAATTTACAAAAATACGTAACTTGCATTTGAAATAAGTAAACTCGTAAAGATCCGTAAATTTTAGAGCTCCGGTTCCGTGGACTTTTGTTTCGGTTTGGCCACATGCAGCTCGTCCTTGGGTTTGATAGGTATGGCGACGATGCGGTTGCCCATCTTCATGAAGATCTCAGGATCAGCAAATTTCTCGCGGTACTTTTCTGCCAGTTCAGGCGTCAAGGAATCAAAATCCTCTTCGCCCAGCCCGCAGACGATAAAGGTTCCGGCGATGATGTCGTAGTCCTCAAGTTTTCGGTTAAGCGGGAGGCCGATGAGCTTGCCTTCTTCATGGCAGACGTTATGCGGAGCTATGCATAATGTCTGTAATGCACAGTAATCAATAATGTAGAGCAAAGAAGCGAAACACCTGTCATAAGTGGGTTTCGCCTCTGCTTGCTGCACATAATCAGAACTGTTTTGTGCCAAGTTTCTCCAGCCAATTCATTAAGCTCTCATCTTCTTCCCAGGGCATCATTTCCTTGGTCGTATAATTTGGTACTGCCTTTTCAAAGACTTTTCGCTTCATTTCATCATCTGCGCGAGCGTACACTTCGGTTGTTGTTATATTGGCGTGTCCGAGAAAGTCCCGAATGTATATGAGATTAACGTCGGCCTGAAGTAAATGCATAGCTTTCGAATGCCGTAAAATATGTGGCGAAATATCTTTGGACAAGACAAGTGGTTGGGCCATATCTGCATACTTTTTTAAAATGTATGTAATTCCAGAACGACTGAGACGACAATTTCTTCTGTTTGAGAACAACGGCGAAGAACCAGTAGATGTGCGATGGAATTCCTTCAGGTAATGGTCTAGCAACGTACAGGTGTTTTTCATCAATGGAACTTGTCTGGTTTTGTTTCCTTTTCCGGTTAGCACAATTCTGGAAGGATGCTCGAGTCTTATGCTATTTACGTTCAAATCAATGAGTTCTTGCACTCTGGCACCGCTGTCGTAAAGCACTGCCATTATCGTCAAATCACGACGACCTTCGGCGATATGTGTGTTTGGTTTGGAAAACAGCACTTCTAATTGTTGTCTGTCCAAATATGAAACCAAGGGTTTAGCACATTTTTTGGGTTTAATCTCAATAATGTCTTGGCAAGCCGCTATTTGATCCGGATATCTGTATTGTGAGTACCTGAAAAAAGCTTGGAGCGATGCCAAACGGTGGTTGCGTGTGGATATCGAGACATTGCGATTTGTTTCTAGCCAATTGAGAAATCCGAGTACGGTCTCGCGGTCAAGTAATCGCAGTTCAATTTGATCTGCATCAATTCGCTTTACACCATGCATATATTCCAATAGAAGCTTGAATACATCTCGGTACGACATAATCGTATTTTTACTTAATCCTCTTGTTGTCGGAAGAAAATCCGAGAAATATGAAGTTAGCGCTTTTGTAAAATCAGTCTTCTGCATAAGGGACACCTCCCAATGCTGGAATAATAGTGCTGTATGCAGCCTCGATTTGATTTGTTAATTCAGGAAAAATCTCAGCAGTTAAATGCAGATATACACAGGTGGCACGGTAATCACAATGCCCCATATAGGCGGCAAGTCGCGGCAGTATTTCCATAGGGCTGTAACCATCGGTCAGTTGTGATTCCAATGAGTGCACCGCATATGTATGGCGTAAATCATGGACTCTGGGGCCATGCCCACGGCCTCTATGCTTAATTCCTGCGAGAAAAAGAAGCTCTCTGAAATTTTCATAGATTGTGTTTCTACTGTAATGGCCATAAGGCGATTTAAAAAGCCATTCATCATCTGACTTGTCGACAAGCTGCTCCCGATACTTTTTCAAGTAGGCAAGCATCGAATCGTGCATCGGTACAATCCTGTCCTTGCCACCTTTTGCATGCCGAATCATAACGGTTCCGTTTTCAAAATCAACATCCCTAATTTTTAGTTCTAGAAGTTCATTTATTCGGAAACCGCAAGAATAAAGCATTCTCAGCACAGTTGGAATAACCAGGTGTCGGGCTGGGGCGTTGTTTCTCATCGCGAGATTGTCTGAAGCAGAGATCAATCTGTGAATCTCAACCTTTGTAAAAATATATGGAGAAAACGCAGAAGTGCTTTTCAATGTACTGGTATCAGGTACATAAGAAATTCCATCCCGGGCAAACATATATTTTGCAAACGATCTGATGATGTTATGCCTTGCGATTTTAGTTCGGTTCGTCAGGTATGGCTTAATGCTATCCCACTGATCAAAAGCGCCTTTGGTAATATGGTCAGTGTCAGCCAATTCCAGAACCATTTGGTCAAATTCCTGCATGTAAATTCCGTGATTCCTGACTTTGAAACCGTTTTTTTGTCGTTGCTGCAGATAAGCAGCCATCTGCGGAGCAAGTCTGCTTTTAAATTCAAAACACTTCATGGCTATACCTCCACACTCAACGCACAAAGCTTCAATTGCTTCGTCTCTACACGCAAATAGGTGGAAGTCACGTGAATGCTGCTATGGCCGACAATGTCGGATATTGCTTTTAAGGAAACGCCTTCATTCAGCATATTTGTGGCAAAGGAGTGCCGAAGGGTATGAACTCCATTATGAGTATCTGTTTTAAAAACAATGCCTGCTCTTCGCATGTATTTTCTGAATTCGTTGCTTAAATTGTTATGGTACGCCAATGGTTGGAAGGGGGCTAGATGGCTCAAAAACAATTTTGGCGAGTCGGATTTGGGGCGGCCATTCTTCACATAATCAATAATGGCAAGCCCGATCTCTTTGCTTATGGGAAGAGTCAATGGCTGATTGGTTTTGCATTGAATGATCGACAGAACATTTCTTCGCCAACAGATATTTGAAAACTCCAAAGAGACAACATCGCTGATGCGCAGGCCAGTTCTGGATAACAAAAGAAATATGGCGTAATTTCTCTTCCCAACCGGGTTGTCAGTATCGATTGCAGCAAGCATTCGCGAAATGTCATTTTCACTCCATACCCGTGGCAAAGCTGCCGGTTTATGGTGTACCGCAGGAAAAAGTTCTGAGTAGTCGCTTTTGATAAAGCCCTGCTTTTTAAGCCACTGTAGATATTCTTTGACTTGCAGATACCTTATACGCTTAAATGCTATTGATGTATCGCTCGTCAATTCAATAAAATGAAGCACTGCATCTGAGCAAATTTCGTCAGGGCTGGTAATGCCCAATGGCTTCAGAATTTCGGAAAACAGGCGCAGTGCAACAGCGGTACTTTTTTCCCAAGACGAGGAATGATTGAGCACGTGAAAATATGCCATATATTCTTTGAAAAAAGTCTCATACAATGAGCTGTCTTCAATGCTTCTGGCGCGAGAGTATCTTTGAGAAATTGTTCCATGGTCTACGTACTCATGAAGTACATTGATATGCCGCAGATCTCCTCGCATCTGTCGATCAAGACATTGTGTCAGAGATCCAGGATCTACAAAGCATCTGTCTAGCAGGAATTTTTTACAAACCAACCTGTCATAGCATCCATCCGGAGAATAAGCAAGCAGTCTGTTCCATGTTGCGCGGTAAACACCGATGGTGCTCTTTGAGCGCCCTGATCTTTCAAGTTTTTGCGCGACCTCTTCGAATAAACTCTTTAGCTCGATCCCTGCATTTTGCATTTGATACACCTCCCAAATTTGATGAGCCACCTTGTTATGTTGAGTAAATTGGTGGCTAAATCAATTTTCTCATTGAATAGTGGGAGGTTTAACGGGTAGGAGGTGACCAACTATACATTATTGATTACTGTGCATTACAGACGATGGCAACCGGGTCATTGTAGGGATAGACGGCTTCGATGTAGCCGCCTACAACCTGCTGCAGAGAGTTCAGATCACCGGTGATACTGGCCATACGCGGCGATTTTTCAGGTTCAACAATCAATACATCCATAGATTTCTTCTCCTTTTCTGTTTTTGAATTTGCACGAAATATTCCTTTTTTCCTATGTTACGCGCAAAAGTAGGAATGGATTTTTCTGTTGTCTGGTAGGGTTTTTCTGACCGTCGCTTTTAACGGTCAGGATGCCACTTAATGAAAAAACCACCTTTTCAGGTGGTTTGGAATAGAAGTCATATTTCTGATAGCTTTATTCACTAATAATACTCAAGGTTGAAAACCAAAATCTGCTTTCATGGTGGATAATTAATTGAAGCTTAGCTGTTGTCATTTGACCTACTGGTCGAACTGGTTATCACCGTAGATTGAATTAAGATACGCTTCAAGCTTGGATGGATCTGTTCCAAAGTCCTTCACATCATGACCCAGAGTTTGGGAAGCTTCATCTGCTGTCAGCCGAAATGTACTTTCACCATCGGTGATTTCAACATAGTCCAGATTCTTGATTAAGCCAAGTAGCTCTGTGGCGTAAGGTGAGTAGATATTCGTTTCAAAATCCATGATCGCGTCAGTATAAATAACTCTTAAACCATAAGGTTTTTCCGAAGTTTTCAGCTCGAGGGTATAGTCCCCTGCGAATTCAAGCCCAGTTTCTTTGACCAGCCGACTAACTCCTGAGTTATCACCCAGATAATCCAGGCGAAGCTTATATAAATTGGCTGCGCCGTTTCGCCACGGTACTGGATCGATAAACAGAAGTGGATCTGTGGATGTTGTTAACTTATAATCCGCTTTCTGGCCATTCACTAGAACTTCAAGTTGAACCTTTGCTGTGGTAGAATAGTCCACCTGGTAAATATGATAATCTGTTGATCCAGTTATTTCAGAATCGTTGTATTCAATTCGCAATGATTCCCTAAAGAAATTTTGGAAACCAACAGCTGCCACGTTGACATCCTTAGAAAGCCCAGTTCGATAGACGATATAGTTCGATCGATTCAGATTACTTGAATCATCTTTTGGATACTGGTATTCCAGAACATAAATTCCTGTGCCGGATGCATCGCAACTTTTGAGCCAATCTGATATGACCTTGTTTTCTGCAAAGTCCTCAATACGCATGCCATCAACTGAACCAACGCTGGTCGGATGGCCGCTGCGGAAGCTGGCAAGTCCGAAAACAAGAGTGGATATGATGAGAACAGGAATAAGAATGACGGCCACCAATATCTTGCCCAGACCATTGTCTTTACGCTTTGGGAGGGTAGGGATCTTTGCGTCTCCAGGAATGGGTTCTCCGCAATGAGCACAGTTTTGCCAACCGGAAGCAATCGGTTTACCACAATTGGTGCACTTAGCCTTTAAGCTCGTTCCACATTTAGGGCAAGTGGCGTATTCTTCAAGGATTGGGGCCTTACAATTGGGACATTCAAAACTATTATAATCTGATCTAACCACCAGGTAGATGATCAAGCCGATACCGGATGGGGCCAGAGCCGCAATTAAAGTCCAAAGGGCTGCATTCATCCCACGGCTGTTAGCATCCCGATATACATAGACTCCGATGAGGATGGGGAGCACCAGAAACAGTGCTGCGACAAAAATTAGGTAAAAAGATGCTGCATACATTTATCCATCTTCCTTTCTGATTTAGGCATTGAGTGCAAAGGGTACGGCAGAGGCTTTGCCGTAACGGTCAATGAGTTTTCTGGTAAGCAGGACAGTCAATATTCCACTTGCCGACAGATAAATTCCCAGGAACACCAGACATATAACACTGGCTATCATGGAGTATGGGGCTAGCGCAAGCGCCAGAAGAGCAAGGCTGATCAGAATTAGATTGGACGCCGCGGCAAAAAGGAACATGCGACGAACTTCACGGCGTTTTTGAAAAACAGCGTTGAGCATCTGTTCAGTGAGTCTTGGTGGCTGGTATTGTTCAAAATCATAGCTCAATTTCATCGTTGATCATCTCCTTCAACAGCAGTCTGGACTTACTCAATCTGGACTTTACGGTACCTGGTGGAATATTTAAAATCGCTGCGGTTTCACCGACGTCGAGATCTCTGAAATAGTACAAGACTATTGTCAGTCGAAGTTTTTCAGGAAGTTTTTTCACCGCAGCATGAAGGTCACTAAAGTCCTCTTTTTCTTCTGTGGCAGCTTTTTCAAGTACTGCGTCCTTCGCCTCCTGAGAGTCAAACAGGTCGAAGATCAGGCTGATTTTTTTCTTTCGCAACTGATCCTTGTAGGTATTAACGCATATCCGTGTCAGCCAACCTTCAAATTCATACTCAGGGTTGTAGTGGTCAAATTTTTGATGGACCTTCAGCCAGGTCTCCTGGTACAAATCATCGGCATCATCAGGGTTTTGGCACAGTGTCCGACATAGACCATAAAGGCGCCTTCCATGTTTTTCTATGTAATCATCGAGCACTTTACCACCTCCCTTACTAACATATACGAATGCCGACACCAAACGGTTCATTCATTTTTGATTTTTTGTTTATATTTTTTGTTCAGAAGATGGATATCAGGATAAAAAAGAACTGCCTGTCTCTTTGCGGCAGTTCCTTAAGATTCATTAGCCCTTCCGTCCTAATCATTGATGATTATCTCAGATCAACCTCAGTGATATAGTAATCTTTTCCGTCATACACTCCAGCGCGGATCTTCAGGCCGCCAATGGATGTATCCAGACGCCCTGAGATCCGCTGTGTCATGTCTTTAAAAATGGTATCAATCTGCAAAGTATCAAGGACGGACGGATCCCAGGATAAATCAACAACATATTGGTTCTGGCTTAAGCGAGTGGTCACATCACGCTCGAGAAGATCTGGTGAATTGTACTCTTCAAAGATGTTGACTCTGTATTGCAGATCATCAAAGTCTTTACCAAATGCTTCAGATACAACTTTACGTAAATAATCTATACTGCGGGCAGCCGCATATCGATCGATACGGTCCGCTTCATCCAGAGTCGATGTGAATATTATTTCCGGTTTACTCTTCGAAGATAACCTGAATGAAAATTCCTTGCGCTTATAGCCGTAGCTTGAACTTACAATCTTAAAATCTTCATCATATCTTGTTTCATATACCTTGATGATTGCCCTTTGCTGGCTAAATCGTTCAATGATGTTACCTGAAAAAGCCATATAGAAATAGATCGCAAAGGCAAGCACCGTTAGGAGAAGAAATCCAATAACACCAATAATTATTCGCTTCGATCTCTTTTTCATATTTCAGCGCTCCTTTCTAATTTGTTCTCCTCACGGCAGCATATTATTCCATATTAATAAGTATTATATTACACCCATTAAGTTAAAGGTTAATATATTTACAAATAGACTCATTACAGGCAAGCCTGAGATGTCACAATGACTAAACGAAGAGCTATTTTGCCGCCTTTTGACCGTG
>RZYP01000085.1 GCA_009930275.1 Negativicutes bacterium | reverse complement strand
TATTAAAAAGGCGGTGTTTGATTATTATAAAAAAAATGAAAAAATTTTAAGTGATTGCAATGTAAAATTTATGGATGACTGGGTCTGTGGTGGCTATGAAAAAACAAACTCAAAGTTGATAGATTGTGTTAATAGGGCAGCAAAAGTTGGTTTGATATTAGATCCTACTTATTCGGGTAAATGTTTTTATGGTTTAGTGGATTTAATTAAAAGAGGTGATATAAGAAAAAATAGTAAAGTTTTGTTTTGGCATAGTGGGGGGTTGATGAATTTGATGGGTTCTGAATTGGCTAATAGTAGTATTGATTGTGCTGTAATATGAATAATTATAAATTAATTGATAATTGGAGAGATATATTTTCTGAAGATGATGTGAATAGATATATCTCTTGTTTTGGTGATTTTCTTCCTGATCCGCTGTCTAGTCGGATTGATATTCAGTTGTACACGAATAAGCTTATTAATAATGCAAAAATATATTTTTTAAAAAATGATAATTTAGTTGTAGGTGTAATTGGTTTTTATATTAATGATGAAATAAATTTTCAATCATATATTAGTTTAATATCTGTGTTGCCAAATTTCCAAAGTCAAGGTTGTGGAACAATATTGCTGAATAGTTGTATCGCTGCTAGAAAAAATGCTGGAATGTGTGAAATTTCTCTCCGTGTTCATAGCGCTAACTTAAAAGCTCAAAGGTTTTATGCAGCCAATGGTTTTTCAAGCGTTAAAATTGATCAAAAATCAAATAAATTGATAATGATAAAAAAATTATAACCACAAAAAATATGAACATATTGCTAACAAGTGTAGGACGTCGCAGTTATCTCGTCGATTATTTTAAAAATGCTCTTGCAGGTTCAGGCAAGGTCGTTTGTACGAACATTTATGAACATGCAGCTGGAATGTATTCAGCTGACGTAGCTATCGTGACTCCTCCTTCTTGTGATCCTGAATATATACACGAGATTGTGCGCATTTGCTCTGAGTATGAAATTGGATTGGTCTGCTCGCTTCATGATCTTGACGTCTTCATATTGAGTCAAAATGCCGACAAGTTGCGGCAAGCCGGTGCTTTTCCAGTTCTGCCTAGCGCAGACTGGGGGCGTATAGCGTTGGATAAATATGAGTGCACTTGTCTGCTTCGTGAGAATGGCTTTGCCGTGCCCTGGACCACTGTGGATTACGACGAGGCTTTGGAAGCCATCAGTTCAGGGGTGCTTGTCTTTCCGGTGGTGGTCAAAGCCCGTATGGGGTTTGGATCGCAGGGATTGTGCGTTTGTCATGATATGAATCAGTTTATGGCGGCTTATGCTCAGGCCCGAAAAGAAATTAATACGTGTAGCACCAGTCGTTACGCTTCGTATCTGGAAAAAAATTCGGTATTAATTCAACAAGCCATTTCCGGTAAAGAGTTCTGTGTAGATGTTGTTAATGATTTATCGGAAAATTTCTCTTGCAGTTTTATGCTACAGGTACATTCCATGCGAGCTGGTGAGACAGATATGATCACCACTGTAAACCCAGAAATTGCTGGAGACCTACCTCGTCGTTTTAGCCAGTTTACAAGACATGTTGGAATTTGGGGGGTGGACTGTTTAGATGATCACGGGACGCTTCGAATTATTGATGTCAATCCGCGATTTACAGGTGATTATCCGTTTCATCAAATTAACGGAGCAAATATTCCAGCTGCACTCATCTCGTGGGCAAATGGCCAGTCTGCAGATCCATCTTGGCTCAGGGCAAGGGCAGGTGTGCGGGCTTACAAGGACCTTGTGCCTATGTGTGTAAAGTCTTTTTATGAATAATATGAAAAAAATTAAAATAGCCCATATTCATACTGATCCTAAGTTTATAGGTAATATCAAATACTACAATAATCCATCGTTTGATAATTTGATAATTATTATCGGGGATAAAAAAGCCTACGATGCGAAATATCAAAATACTGCAATTTTTTATAATTTAGATAGGTATGGTTTAAATGACATTATAAAAAAATGTAACAAATTTGATGTCGTTGTATTAAATTGTTTGGACTTTTATAAAGCATACATATGTAATCGTTTAGAAGAACATGTTTTAGTAATATGGAGATTCTTTGGGGCTGAATTATATTCAAAATTATCAGATTATGTATACAGTAAAGAGACCAAAAAAATAATTGAGAAAAATATTATCCGAAAAATTCTTGCTCCGCTAAGAAATAAAATATCTCTGCTTGTAAATTATGCAAAGTTTCAAACAATTCCAGTTTTAGAAATAGAAAGATCGTTTGATCGTATCAACCATTTTCTATGTCTTGCACATGAAGAGTATATTTTTCTAAAAAAAAATTGGAAAAATTTGCCAAAGTTTATGCAACATCCTTTTTTGTTCGAAAATAAAGAAGTTAATTTATTTAATTGTAAAAAAAACAAAATAATTGTGGGTCACAGCAGAAATTCATTTAATAATCATGTAGATATACTAATAAAATTACAATATTTGGATAAGAGTAAAAATTATCAATTTGTACTGATCTTTAACTACGGACAACAGGATAATTATAGCAACCATGTTTTAAAAATTGCAAGAAAAATAGGTGTGGAAATAATTTCAGAGTTTATGGCATACGAGGAGTATGCTAAATTTTATGAATCTGTTGTTGTTTTTATTCAGAATGCACATCGACAAATTGCTGTTGGAAATATAATTATTGCATTTCAGAATGGGACTAAGGTATATTTAAATAAACAAAACATTTTATACGAATGGTTTTTAAATGAAGGATTTAAAGTGTTTGATGTAGAGTGTTTTTATGAAGATTATAGAAATAATGACCTTCATTTGTCACATAAAGATAGGATTCATAATGAGATTGCTTTGAAAAACATTTCTGATAAGTATAATGTAATAATATTTCATGATAATATCATGAAATTTGTTTCGCAATGTCGCGATAGTAAATGTTTTAATGCAAATTATTTGTCTATTGGAGTTTAAAATTGTTTCTGTTTATTTTGATATAAAATATTTCATTTTACAAGAACAATATTGATTAGGATTGTTAATGGTTCCTCGCTGTTTCAAGTGGGTAGGGCAAATTTAAGCCTCCCCCCGATGAGGTAGATCATGGCGATCAGGTTTCGAGTTGATCGATAGCCCCTCGCCCTGGATTTCGCGGATTGAACCAGGCTGTTGAGCCCTTCGAGGATGCCGTTGCTGATCCCGGAGGTGAACCAACGCAAGATGCCGTTCCAGTGTCGTTTAATTGTGGCCGCGGCCTTTTTCATTGGCTCCAGTCGGCTGTGCGTGGCCCAGAAGTACCATTTCTTCAGAAATGCTTCTGACTGCTCCACTGGCTGCGTGAACAGCTCCTGGAAATTGAGCTTCAGATGGTAGGCGCGGGTTGTCTTCAGGTTGAGCTTGGGCAGGCTGAGTTCTTTGAGACGTTCGGCCTGGCTAGCCTTGAGATTCTCAGGATTTTTGAGCCAGACATGACGACTTCTAGAGAGCTCCGGACGATCCTTCTGCTCGGCGCGGCGGACTTCGTCCACAGCCTCGTTGATAATTTTCATGATGTGAAATTTGTCGAAGGTGATTTGAGCCTTGGGGAAGTGCTCCCGGATTCCGCCAATGAACGCTTGAGACATGTCGCAGCAGGCTTCCTCAACACGTTCTGGGCAACCGCCATGTGCCGAGAAATCCTGTTTGAAGCGCTCAACGGTTGAAGAATCCTTGCCCTCGGTGGCGAAGAGGACTTTGCGGTCTTGCAGATCCACGAACAGGCTCACATAGTTGTGGCCACGCTTGCAGGCGGTTTCATCGACGCCGAACCGTGTGATCTCCGAGAAATCAGCTCGCTCACGGGCCTGGTTCACATAATGGTGCACGATGCGCCACAAACGCGTGTCGTGCTCGCCAACATAGGCGGCGACGGTCTTGACCGGCATGGCTTTGACAAGGGTCATGATCATGGCTTCGAACAGCAGCGTGAAGCCGCTTCCTGGTCGAGCCCACGGAACAGGCAGGAGTTTGACTCCACACTTGTCGCATCGAACACGAGGAACTTTTGCCGAAAGGTAGGCCTCATGCTGGAAAAAGTTCAAATGGCGCCACGTCTTCTCAACGGTGTCGTGAGCCTTGAGGCCCATTTGGCCACATTCAGGGCAAGCGAACATGCTGCCGCGAGGACAGCCAAGCCTGATGTCGAGGCGCTGTCGTTGCGGATCGAACTCGCAAGAAACCACCTCCCACGGAGGGGTCAAGCCAAGGGCCAACTGGAAAAGGTCGGTGTCTTTCATAGGCGAACGAATTACCCGGATGCGGTCAGGGGTTCAAGGCCCCTACCCACTTGAAACAGCGAGGAACCATAAAATAGTGCCAAACAAAATTCGAGAGATGTACGGTGTTGTCTTAGACAGAGACGTTGATGTTGTGCTGGATGCCTCAGGATTTGCTTACAGTGATCAATGGGGGGGAAATTCTTGTCGAGAACTTGTTCAGTCTTGCAAGCGTTGGCGAAGAAACGGAACTAAGATAATATTAATGCCACAAGCGTTCGGAAAATTTAATTCAAAAAAGAATAAAAAATGGATAAAAGAAGCTGTAGAGCTTGTAGATTTAATATTTCCCAGAGATGAAATGTCTCATCAGTATCTTATTGATGTTGTAGGACATCATAAAAATATTAACATCGCTCCGGATTTCACCAATATTCTGGATGGTATTTTGCCAGATAATTTTGATATTAAAAACAACAGGTTTTGCATCGTTCCAAATTTCCGAATGATCGATAAAACACAGAAAGAACACGGTGAAAATTATATACCGTTTATGGCTGATTGCGTTCAGTATCTTGTCGAAAAAGGGTCTAAACCTTTTCTTTTAATTCATGAAGGCGAAGATGACTTCATGCTGGCTCATAAGATAAGTGAAAAGGTGACACACAATATACCTATCGTCCAGGAAGACCATCCTTTAAAAATCAAAGGCATCATCGGCGCATGCGATGGTACAATAGGCAGCAGATTTCATGGGCTTGTCAGCGCCTTGAGTCAGGGTGTTCCTTCTTTAGCGACAGGATGGAGTCATAAATATAAAATGCTGTTTAAAGACTATAATTTTGAAGACTGTTTTCTAGATATTAATGAAAATAAGACTTTTACTCGAGAAAAAATCGACTTGCTGACAGATAAAGAAAATTTTTCTCAGATTAAATCCAAATTAATTTCAAGATCAAAAGAACTAAAAGAAAAAACTAGAGCTATGTGGTCTCATGTTTATGAGGTCATAGATTATGATTGCAGGGTTAAATCTAATAGCTAGATGTTATGTTTATTATAAATATTTCTATAAAATCAAACCTGCTGCAAAATTTTTTTATTACTAGATTTTTTGATTGAGGTGAAGTTGTGATTATTCCCGTCATTCTCGCCGGTGGTTCCGGCACCAGGCTCTGGCCTTTGTCGCGGCAGTTGTACCCGAAGCAGTTCATCCCCCTAGTTGGTGGCAATACGCTTTTCCAGGAGACCGCGTTGCGTCTTGGCGAGCATCCTGACATTGCGCCGCCCATCGTTGTCTGCGGCGAGGATCACCGTTTCATGGTAGCCGAGCAGGCGCGGGAGAAGGGCATTGCCCTGACGAGGATCGTCCTTGAGCCCGAGAGTCGGAACACCGCTCCGGCTGCGTATGCGGCCGCAAGGCTGGCTCTGGAGTTCGACGAGGATCCGGTCCTGCTCGTGCTGCCTGCCGACCATCACATCAAAGATCGGGAACTGCTGCTGTCAACAGCCATGATCGGCGAGGTGGCGGCCAGGGACGGGTCCCTCGTTACTTTTGGCGTGGTACCGCACTATGCCGAGACGGGTTTCGGTTACATCGAGCGCGGAGAAGATTTGGAGCACCTTCAGGATGCCTACCGGATCGCCCGCTTCATCGAGAAGCCCGATGCCGAGAAAGCGGCCAGGCTCGTCGATTCGGGCAAGTTCTACTGGAACAGCGGCATGTTCATGTTTTCGGCCCGAAAGTTCATGGCCGAACTTGAGAAATTTCAGCAGGAAATGGCGCAGGCCTGCGGCTGGGCAGTCGAAAAGGGCAGAAGCGATGCGGATTTTTTCCGCCTTGACGCGGAGTCGTTTCGTCCGTGCCCCAGTGATTCCATTGATTTCGCCGTGATGGAGCACACCTCCGACGGTGCCGTGATCCCACTGTACGCAGGGTGGAACGATATTGGTTCCTGGAGCGCCCTGTGGGACGTCAAGGACGAGGATGAGGACCGGAACGTGACCGTTGGCGATGTGGTCATGCACGATGTGCACGGCTCCTACATGCATTCCACCAGCAGGCTTTTGGCGGTGGTCGGTCTTGACGAGCACGTCATTGTCGAAACGGCCGATGCCGTGATGGTTTCTCACAAGAATCGCGTTCAGGATGTGAAGATGCTGGTGGAGAAGCTGAAGGCGGACAAACGCCAGGAAGTCTCGCTGCACAAGAAGGTTTACCGCCCCTGGGGCGCCTACGAGACCGTCGATATTCAGGAACGATTCCAGGTCAAGCGCATCACGGTCCGCCCTGGAGCGGTGCTGTCCCTGCAGAAACACCATCACAGGTCAGAGCACTGGGTCGTGGTGCGGGGCACTGCGCTGGTCACGTGCGGCGAGGAGATCAGGCTGATGAAAGAGGACGAGTCGGTCTATATCCCGCTCGGAACCATTCACAGGCTGGAGAATCCGGGGAAGATCGATCTGGAGCTTATTGAGGTGCAGACCGGAAGTTTTCTGGGTGAAGACGATATTGTACGGTTTGAAGATAAATACGGCCGTCAAAGTTAGGCCTAAATCCGGCGGATCAGGTGAATGTATCATGAAAAGCAACATTGCCACCTCGCCGACTCATCACTCAGGCCTGAGATTCCAAATTCTTGAGGGTTCGAAGGGCGTCGTGGGTGAAATTTTAAAAAGCTGAAGCTGATCGTGAAGGTTTTTGAGGAAAAGGGCGCACCTTTCCTGTGATCCGTGAATTCGGAGCGAGTTTTTCAGCTCCAAGATAACTTGGGTGGTTGGAGCGCCCGGATCCAGAGTTCTTTGAAACGCAAGGCTTCCAGGGTGAAAGTGGCGACTTTGAGGATCGATCTTCCGGCGTGGCGTACGATTTTGGCAGCAACGTCCACGACCTTTCGACGTAGCGTCGTCGGAAAGGCGCCGATGGGAACTGTTGGGGAAGATACATCCTCCTTGAAGGCTTCAAAGAGGAAGAATCCGATCAGCATGATGTGATACAGCGCCCTGTTCGGCGCGTAGCGCGTGAATGGCAGTTCCTCGAAACCGAAATCCTTGAAAGATCGGTGCACGAGTTCGTCCGTACCTCGTTCATGGTAGGCTTGGATGACAGCTTCGGAACAGGTCATGAAGTCAAGCCCGGCGTCGCGAAGTTGCTGATCAATGCCTCCACCGGCATCTCCCATGCCGAGGTTGGTGTAGACGAATGTTCCCGGACGGCAACAGGGCAGGAAAAGTCTCTTCTCCTGCAACAGCGCCCTCCAGAAGACGACCCGACGGAACTTGTCCCAACTCTGGCGGCGGTCTGCAAATTCGGCGTATTGCCAGATGTCCTCGTCGCACTTGCCGTAGTGATTCTGGCAGGCGGAATCGGGAATGGAATCGACAAGAGCTTTAACGTCGGCCTGGAACTTTCCTCCACAGACATAGCCGACGCCAAGGGTTTCGAGTTCTTTGAAAATTTTCTGATCGCAGAAGCCTGAGTCCATGCGGACGATGATGGGCACGGTCGGGGAGAAGTGTTTACGAATCATGCGCACGGCATGCCTGAGGATCTTGATGGCATCCTGTCCGTGGTTGGAATGCGTATCCCCGTGGCGAAAAATGGCATCAACGATGTATCGCCCCCATGTCATCTGGAGGGGCGCAAAGCCCAGTACCTTCTTGTAGGTGGGCTTGAC
>RZYP01000343.1 GCA_009930275.1 Negativicutes bacterium | reverse complement strand
GATGCTTTATTCCGCATTTTGGAATGCCGCTTAGACAACATTGTTTACCGTATAGGTTTTGCTAATTCTATCAGATCGGCGAGACAGATGGTAACGCACAGGCATATTCTGGTTAATGGCAAAAAGATCAATATCCCTTCTTATACCGTAAAGCCGGGCGATATCATTTCCCTTAAAGGAAAATCCCAAGATAATGAATTGTTCAAAACAAACTTCTTAGACCGTCAAAGCTTTGCTTTGCCCTATATAAGCAAAAACATGGAGCAATTTAGTGGTACATTGGATAGGTTGCCCTTGCGCGAAGAAATACCGGTACTTATCGAAGACCAACTGGTTGTAGAATATTTCTCACGCTGATAATATAACTCCGCAGGAGTTTTTGCTCAAACTTACTGCCATATATGAATAAGGCGAAGGCATTCCCCTGCAGTGGCATGCTCTTGCTTACTCCCGGCCCATAATAAGCTACCACGTTTTCACCTTTTTAAGAAGCAAAAGCTACCTGCGTGCCATCCTCAGCGTCCACTATCTGAGTGTCTGGAGAAACATTCAGAACAATATCCTTGTAGCCTCCATTACCCTCTACTCTCACACTAGCTGTACAACGCCATTCTTTCTGTTACTCAGATTGCGAAAATTTTGCCAAAAGTCCGGCAATGATTTATGCCTTATTTGTTGCTCAAAAAATAATTTACTTATATTACAGTAATTTTTTGAAAATACCCAACAGACAATAACCATTGTCATTATTTCTATTTGTCAACCTGGTTATCAACTGCGAAAACTGCATAACCGCAGTCTAAAATATTTTAACGCCATACTTGAAAAATATCGTTTTCAGGCTTACGTGGGCTTACCGGCAAATCTTTGGCAGGATACCCTAATATAATTGCTGCCGTAATAATTTCAGAAGCATCTAAGTTGAAATGAGCTTTGATTTCATCATATTTCGAGCTATCCACGCCGGACAATTCATTGTCGATTTCTCCTACAATGCAGGCGCCAAGTCCTTGATTCATTGCTTCTAAAATCATAAAGCCATAAGCAATTCCCATATTTTCAAAAGTTCGTGCCATCAAGGAAGATGATGTATTGGCAAGAGCTTGGGCTATCTGGTTATTCAGGAATGTTTTGTCGATATCATCATTGGACATGTTAACGCCGGAATTAGACATCAATTCTCTTAAACGATCCCTTTGGTGTGTACGTTCCCAGGCAGCTAAGTTGCCGACACACATAATAACTGCCGGCGCTTTTTTAATTAGAACGCCCATTGAAAAACCTTCAGCCAACTTGGCTTTATCGGTCTCTCCTGTAACGGCAATAAAACGCCAAGGCTGGATATTTTTCCAGGATGGCGCTCTCCTTCCCGCACTCATAACATTTAAAATTTTCTCTTCCTCTACCGGCTGGTTCGCAAACTTTCTCACGCTTTTCCAATCTGTGATTTGCTTTAACATAGTAATCCCTCCTGCTATTATTTTTTTACAAATATTTTTTACGCAAAACATATTATTAAAAAACAGCTATAGTTTATCGAAAATATTTAAAAGTACTTTTCGAAAAACAGCAATCTCTTCTTCGGTACAATCAGCCAACATATCTTGGCTAATACGGTTCATGACATCATGA
>RZYP01000342.1 GCA_009930275.1 Negativicutes bacterium | reverse complement strand
GCTTTAATGCACTCTTTATTTTCGTATTCGGAATGCGCGCCGACGGTGTGGCGTTGGGAACGGTGCTAGCCCAATACAGTGGCCTGTTACTGGCTCTTTTTTTCTTCTTCAGATATTACCATAAAATGCTAAATTATTTTACCCTTGACGGGATATTTCATCTAACTGCTTTTCTGCGGGTCAACGGTAATCTCTTTCTGCGTACCCTGTTATTGCTGCTGGCCCTCTCGTTTTTCACAGTAGCCTCAGCCCGACAAAGCGATAATATATTGGCAATTAATACATTATTATTGCAGTTCTTCACACTCTTTGCATACTTTCTCGATGGTTTCGCCTATAGCGCCGAAGCCTTAACCGGGCGATTCATCGGAGCAGCCGACTCCGTCAGGCTTCGCCGCATGATCCGGATTACGTTTCTTTGGGCCTCCGGCCTAAGCCTCCTCTTTGCCATTGGTTATGCGACCGGGCATAATCTTTTGCTTAAAATTTTCACAAACAAACAAGAAATCATTCTGGGTGCTCAGGAATACCTCCACTGGATCATTCTGATACCACTGGTCACTTTCCCGGCTTTTATCTGGGATGGAGTCTTTATCGGAGCAACCGCATCAAAACAAATGCGTAACGTAATGATTGTTGCTACCGCAGGATGCTTCTTTCCTGTATATTTGCTAACGGTCAATCCGATGGGAAATCAAGGATTATGGCTGGCATTCATCCTTTTTATGGCCACAAGAAGTGTACTTATGACACTCATGGCTAAAAAATCGATACCACGGCTACAATAATCCTCAACAATTCGGGTCAGTGGTTGTTAATAAGCAAAACATTATCCCGTAATGAATCAAATATATTGCGTTACAACACCCACAAGTGCAATAACCATATTCAGTACTAAGGAATTACGCATTATCAATAAAAATAAAATCACACACCTATGTCTACCTATACCGCCTTACACGTATCAAAAAAGGATATACTAAACGACTATTATACCGCCCTACTCAGCCGGCAAATCAGTTATCTGGGGAGAAAAGAGGTTCTCACAGGGAAAGCAAAATTCGGAATTCTGGGCGATGGTAAAGAGATTCCACAACTGGCAATGGCGCGTGTGTTTCAAGCAGGCGACTGGCGTTCGGGGTATTACCGCGACCAAACATTCATGCTGGCAGCCGGAATGGTTTCTCCCCAGGAGCTCTTTTCACAACTCTACGGTGACACCAATACCAACAACAACCCAGCCTCATCGGGAAGAATGATGAATAATCATTACGCCACACCAACACTGGACGAAACGGGAGAATGGCGCAACCTGACACAACTAAAAATCTCATCCGCTGATATTTCACCAACGGCCGGTCAAATGCCCCGTTTACTCGGCCTCGCAATGGCCTCAAAGTATTATCGGGCATTTGGGGCAACAAAAGAATTCAGCAAGTTCACTGTAGAAGGAAACGAAGTAGCTTTTGGCACCATCGGGGATGCCTCCACTTCTGAAGGCCACTTTTTTGAAGTAATGAATGCTGCTGCAGTGCTTCAGGTTCCGCTGGCCATGTCGGTATGGGATGACGGTTATGGCATTTCGGTACCCAAAAAATTTCAAACGGCGAAAGAGAGTATTTCAAAAGCATTA
>RZYP01000341.1 GCA_009930275.1 Negativicutes bacterium | reverse complement strand
AAACTCACCACTCCCGGTACGCTAAGGGCATCAACAGCACCGCCCATATCACCACCGTTAGTCAAAAGAGACCCATTGAAATAATCAATCAAATCATCCGTTGTAAGACTTGAATCCATATCAAAAAACCAGTCATCAAATCTTCCAGCATACCAATAGGCATCTGCATGCATGCCCATAATGATGTCGGCTGTACAAGTAGGATTTAAAGTTCCTGTAAAGGAATAAGTCGGAGATACCCAGCTTGTTTCACTCGTCTTATCTCCCAGTACAATCCATGCATTTTTATTGTTTGGCTCTATGACCATGCAAATAAAATACACACCACCATTGATTAAAGAAAAAGGCGGTGTGGTTGTTTGGTCGAGTATGAGAGAACCACTAGCGTTATAAAGCATGATTCTAGGTCTGCCTGCAAAGAGCGAAAGATAAAAGATTGGCTGACCAGGACCATAGCGCGTATTAAATATGGGGCAGTAGGTATTTCCCACAGAATAAGTAGTCGGTATCATCCAACCGCCAACAAGGATTCGTTCTCCCATCTCCGAAAAGAAAGTACCATCATTGGCCACTTTAAGATAAGTCTTTTCCGTAGCGGGATTGTTGATGTTGATTCGGATTTGTCTCCCTTTTTGGCCGCTTTGAAGGCTCGCAGTTGTTCCTAGATAATTGACAAGCTCTATTTTTCTGTCTAACCCAGAAGAGTCTGCAAGATAACCATATTCATCTACCGATACATCATTGAACCGCCACAGTCCAGATTTTGCATACTCAACTGGGAACTCTCCCGTAAAATCTGTCTGTTTATTTAATATTGTTTTTAGTGCCACTGGATCACCTCCATCTACTGCGAGCCTTTATTTCAAGTGCTGTAAACACAGCATTATTTGTTGTTATTGCTAGGGTATTATTGCCTACATTGAGACTTGGAAAATCAATCTCCTCTAGGTAAGGCAAAGCGTTTCTTAATATTATTCCGTTTTCGTCTTCCACATAAGCCGTCATCTTATCTGTATCAATGACAAGTGTTTCTTCCGCCAAAAGTACAGCATTCACAATTTTTATTTCCAAGCCATTGGTTATAACAGAAATCGTATTGTTTACACCAGAGGTAATGATCCCCTTCAAGCGATACATAGGATTGGATTCTACATTACCGGTATGTCTTAAAATCGTGTGGCTCCCTTCGCCTTCTATTAAATAATTCTCATCCGTAATGGCATAAGCAAAAGGGTCAGGACAGAAAAACTTCAAGTTGAAACTTCCTGCAAAACGAATGAGTCGTTCACAGTCCACTTTTTCATTCAACCTTGCCATGAAATACCTGTCGGGTACATCATCAAAAACAAGTTCTTTTAACCCTTGCATGGGATCAAGCCATGTTGAAAGTTCATCAAGCGTACTTACCAGAGCAGAAAAGCTATGCTTCGGATAAATATTGCAAGCTACATTGATTTCTAGGTAATCAAAAACAGCTCCAAAGTCTGTCACCCCATACTTTCCAGGTACGGTGGTGGTGAAATTTCGCATTCCGCCACAGACCTGCCAGGAAGTGAGCCTGGCTTTTAGTCCCATGCTTTTTGAAGAAATATCGTCATATGAAAAACCCATCGGCACACCTCCTTATGTTGTA
>RZYP01000340.1 GCA_009930275.1 Negativicutes bacterium | reverse complement strand
AAGGATTTGTTTCAACCCTAAATCAGTCATTGCAAATCGTAGCATTTCCAGTGCTTTACCTTTATTCTCAGAATCTAAATTGGTGAACACTTCATCCAGAATAAGGAAATCAGCATCAGCTTTTTTTGACTTAGCCAACTTAAAGATAGCTAATCGTACAGCTAAAGCTATCAAGGCTTTTCCACCGCTGCTCTCTCTAAACCATTCTACACCGGAGTCTTTGCTGATTATGTTAATAGTTTCATCCACTTTGTTCTCCCTGACTGCACCACAGGTACGACACATTGTGTCATTTTTATTAAACTTTGTTCCGTCATTGTGGCAAAACTCTTCCAAACTTTTTAGCTCGGAGTACCCGCTAACCATTACTGACATATCTACAAAACTTAAATACCTATTTGTGTAGGATTCCAGCAGAAGCAGCACTTCATTTAGCAGGATATGTGGTAATCCTTTTGGAGACACTAGTTTAGCGACGGTGGAAAGCTCCTTAAACTCTGTTTCAATTTTCATTAGCTCTTCATCTTTAGTTCTCTTTTCTGCTAACGCCATTTCATATCCGAGGAGTATTCCTTTTACTGTATCAATACTTGTTTTGGTTGCAGCAATTGAATTAACCAAGGTCTCAATTCTGTTTGTATTCAAACTAGACTCCAAGAACTTTACTTCTTGTTGTATAGCCAAAAAACCTTCCAACAGATCACTCAATGTATGCTCTTTCTGCTGTAATTCCTTTAAGTCGCGCTCCACTATTGCTTTAGAGTTTACTAAATCTTTATGCTTTGAAGCTAGGGTAGATGCAGCACGCCTTTCTTCAAGTGCATACCGTCTATTCTCTTCTATGCAGCTCATTTTTACTTCACTTTTTACAAGCGTTTCTTTTGACTGCAAGTAGAACTCTTTCAGACCGACAGTGTGTGGGCATTCTGCTTTAAGAATAGGGCATTTACCGCCATTCTTATCGTACTCCGAGATAGAGGCTTTTGTCTGCTGTATTGTCGCTTGTAGTGCACCAAGTTTGTTATCCATAGTTTTTATACGGTAATCATAACCAGAAAGTGTTATATAAGCCTCTTGTGCTTTTACGTTTGCAGTAATTGCGCTCTTTAGTGAAGCGAGCGCTTTTTCCTTCTCTTTGATGCTGTCTTTAATTGTTTCTCTTCGTTCAATTTCTGCTGAAAGGTAAGATTGGGTAGATAGTGCTTCTTTATACTCAGTCCGCATAGTTTCAGACGATGCTTTAGTTAACTCATATTCCTGCTCTTCAACATGCAGCTTATACTTCAAATCTTCCAGCTTTATTTGGTATGAGGGGTAGTCAATTTCAGACAAGTTTTTATCTATACGATCAATTGCTGCATCCAGTTCTTTTTTTCTCTCCGCTACGTCAAGAACTTTTTCCTGAACGTACTCTCTAACCGACCCCCAATCTACATTGGTATCACAGAAGTAGTTCAGCAAGAATTCTTTTTGTTCTTTTGGCTTTAGCGCAAGGAAGCCATGCAACGACTCCGAGAAAGCACCAACTGTGCATGAAAACATCTGGTAATCCATTCCTAGAATAGTCTCACTTGCTGCTTTCAATTGAGCCACAAGAACTGTTTCATCATTCACTTTTGTACCATCATTTCCAGCGTATAAA
>RZYP01000084.1 GCA_009930275.1 Negativicutes bacterium | reverse complement strand
GTAAATCTTATTCCATTTTTGGACAAGGTTTAACACGCCCTTTCTAAATTGATTTTAGCCTGTTAAACTTTTCGTGTCCATTCTTATATACTAGTACCACTTCTTTGTTATATTTTGGATTAAAAGGGTTAAACACTCTATTTTCTCTAAGTTCTTTCCGAATCTCGCACATATTTACCCC
The DNA here is from genome assembly GCA_009930275.1 of Negativicutes bacterium. Next base: position 7,840 of record RZYP01000084.1, on the reverse strand, counting down.
CATAGTTTTCGCTAACGAGCTCTGGTAATAAGGTAAAAGTTTGTTTTTTACGTTACTCCAGTAAGCCAAATTTTTATTTACAAATCAATTCTAATATGAGTATTTGCTATCTTTTATATAAACAAGAGTAAAAAAATAAGATAAAATTACTATCTACGTATCACAGGTATTATATTCTTCATACTTATCGTTAAGAATAGCCCAGAGTTTCAAATAATTATCGAGACTTGGCCATCTTTCCATATTTGCTACTGTTGAAAACGTGTTTCCGTTTCTATAACGAATTATTAAAGCCTCAAATACTTCGTCATAAAATCTATTCCATACTTCTTCCCTTTTAGGAACCGGATACTTGAACCATATTATTGCCTCTGTTAAATATTCCACCAAATATTTCTGATTCATTGTTAAATCAATTCCAACATAACTGTACAATTCAGTAAGTTTATGTGTCATTTTAAGCTTTTTCTTTTGTTTAACTATTATTGCTTTAAGCATTATTTCTATTGATAATGCAGCATTAAAGTCAGCCGCAAAATTTGCTCTGGTCAATTCTGCATCACTTCTATATAAAATAATAGCAGCATCATAAAAAGCAATTGCACACCTATACCATGACTCGAAGTTTTTAGATTCATTTTCAACAGTATATCCCGTGATCTCTCTTATTTTCTTCTTTTCCACACACCAAAACCACTTTTCATGTAAAATTTTAGGCAAAACTTTAAAAATAGGCTAATTGATTACATTAATATGGCAACAAAAATCAACATTATTTCACTCTTGTATAATATCACAAAAAAATCCCACGAACAAAAAAGCCATAACCAATGTAAATGGTTATGGCTTTTACTGGTATATTTTATCACTGATTCAAAATGCGCATCATAGGTGTTAGCGCTCTGTGTATCGGGGCAAACGGTGCAAAAAGGCAATGAGACTGCCCTCCTCGTCTTGCAAAAAATCCACTATGATTCTCCAGAACCTTCCTTCTATTCAATATAAACAACCAATAACTCATTCCTGACACCAGGTTTTTCCCCAGTTTAGTAATTTATCTTAGTTGAGCTTCCGCTTCCATTTGTTCTTTATGCCATCCATCCATTATTACCTTTTCTTTTTCAAAGAGCTCTGCATCTGTTCGTCTAGGATTAATATCGAGCATACCTTCTAGCGGTTCGATTGCATATACATAACGATGAGCATGCTCAATAATAATTTTACGAAAAAAATTACTCCAGTGCTCTGAATAATCCAATTGTTTGCTAGACATGCTACTACCAATTTGAGTTATCAGCAAAAGTTTGGGGGAAATTGGTATAATAATATTCCCGTTTTTCCTATCCCATCCACCCATAAAATCATATTCAAGGTCACTAGAGTAGTTCAAGCATATTACGGGATCATCGGAAGTCGGAAAAGATATGCCATTTGCTGCATGAACAACGTACCATTTGTGTTTTTCTAGAACATTTATCGTTTTTGTCAACAGATGCTTCAGCGCAAATAGATACATTCCTTTGCCCACAAGTGAATCAACTTCCATTTGATGTATATCTTTATTAATTGATACTTTGATTGGTAACAATTTTGTTTCTTCGGATATTTGCGATTTGCTGCTTATTATCTGAGGATTTGCTTTTAATTCGTTCGATATTTTTTGTAAAACGCCTTCAAATAATTCGGGCATCTCTGTGCTCCACCTTACCATTAAATCATTAAGGCGAGCAGGTGTTCTCAAATATTGTGCGCCAACAAAACGGGATAGCCTTTTTATTTTTTTTTCATCTAAGGTATGCTCCCTTAACAGATCATCAAAAATCTTTTTTACAGGTGATTCAAATTCTTTGCCAAACCATTTTTCAAAATCGTCGATTTCCTTTTCCCCTGCATTCCGCGTATAAAAATCATTCCAAACAGCGGTTGATTTTATTTGTTTACGCCTCCAACAAGGGATCCTAGAATCAGGTACCAGTAGACTGTAAACAAAAATACTATTACCATCTTGGCTCCAATTTTTGAGGTAAAACTGTGGAATATAATGATTATTGTGGGTAATTTTATCTATTGGCAAAATGGCATCTCCCAAATACCTTTTTTGTGTATTTCCGTTTAAGCAACAAGCATTCTCCAATCAAATTAACACTCAATTGTTATCCTTCCTTTTTTAAACAAAAAATAGTTTACGCACAATATTAGTGAATGCGGTCTGTGTATCGGGTCAAACGGCGCATTTCTTAATATATTCTCACATACATACCATGTTTTGCTAAAAGAGTTGAGCTAATTGATAAATTACCCTAATAATTCGCGTATTCTTTCAGTGAGTATTACTTTTCTTGCTTCATAAAACTTTTCGAAATCTTCTAATTCAAGCGAAACGCCCTGCGGAATCATAGCCTGTTTGCAAAATTCCATCTTCTGCTCGTTGTTCATATCATTGTAATAGTCAACAAGTCGCATATCACTTTTGCTACCATTACTCCTACCTTCAAGCAAATGTAGATTAGGTAATCGATTACGCATTGCATGCCATTTTTTCCAATCTTCTATTGCAACAGCCAAAGGTTTGCTTTCGTTAAATCTGTTATCCGGGTGAAGATGGTCTTGCTCATATTTAAAGTTTTTATTTGTCCATTCAAGATTCAGGTAGTAAAGAACCTCTCCGGTGACTCTGCTACCTTTTTCTGAGTTGAGTACGTCCTCAATTTTCCCATCTGTGACTCTCAGGTCATTCATCTGATCTAGCATATCAATTGTAATCTCATAATCAAAGCTATTAATATTGCTCTTCATTTGTTGCAACTTACTCGTAGTACCAGATTGGAAATAAGTAAAGAATATCGCCCTCAGTAAATAGGCCCGAACACCCTTGATGTTTTTATCGTAATTAGGATTATAGTAATTATAATAGATAATCGGCAGCAGCACATTCCAGCTATTTGAGAAACGGCTTACGTCAATTTTCATTTCCTTAAGCAAGCTTTCTAAATTTTTCAGTGCTTTTTTAAACCCGCTCCAATCGTTTTTTAACTCCTCTGCAATCTTTTTGTTGATATTGGACTTTACAACATCACCATACAACATCAAAGCCGAACGTATTATAAAGTCTGTACCAAATCCCGAATAGGAATCAACGAGAATTTTGCCGAACTCTGTTTTTGCGCTTGGCCAGTATGCCTCAAGAATCGACATAGTTATTTCTGATTTACGCAATGCTTTGCCGCCACTGTTGAACCTTACAAACATCTCAAGAGCATCGTCTTGTTTCATGTCTATAATTTCTGTATATCTAACAAGCTTTTCAACAAATATCTTATTATACAGCCTATGTAAGATGTCTCTTGCGTATTCCTTACTGTCAGCTGGGACATTAACAATTGCTTCTTCAATTGCTTTTTCTCGTGTACCTTCATCCTGAAATCTTTCTCCGATAATGTTTTTTATCTCAAATTGAGTAGGACTCAATATCCCCACTTTTTCACTAAACTTAATATCGAATTTCTTGCTGTTATACTCTTCCTCATCGACAGATATTTTATTTTTGTTCAGTTCTATAAGAAGCTTAGTTATAATCTTACTGCCATTCTTCTTTCTAGCATAATTTGGACGTATGCAGGCTTCCCCATACACTGATAAAAAAAGAGAGGTTAGCCTTTGTTGACCATCCAATACAGCCGTATCGGTGTTATTAACATTTATACTTGTCAAACCGTAATTAACACTGTCAGCCTGTTTCCTATTATCAAAAGTAACCTCTTCTAAAAACCTACAAAAATAAGTATCCCATGTCACATTGGAATCATCGACGTGCCAAAATAGAAAAGTAGCAATAGGGTAATCTAACAAAATTGAATCCCATAGTTTTTCAATTTGTTCCATACTCCAAACAAATTGCCTTTGGAAAGCAGGCATTACATATTTTCCCTCTTTTATGTTTTGTAAAGCCTCATATATTGTTATGCTACTATCAATTAAGTTGCTCATCATTGTATCCCTCAATTACTAATGCATTTTAATTGAATTATAGCACATTTAAATTGCATTTGCCGCACCCCATGTATTAAAAATGAACTAAGTTCAACAGCAAGTTTAAAAATAAATACATATAATCAAATTGCAATATTTCATTATATTAAACAACCTTTTTGGGATAACACAATAAAGTCTTCGTTATAAAAACAGACATAACCAGTAATTATATTGGTTATGTCTGTTTTTAGTAATATTATTCTATTATTTATTCAAAAAAAGCTTATCATAGGTGGTAGCGCTCGCCGCGACTGATTTTGAAAGCTCGGTATATCTGTTCAATCAAAAGCAGACGGATCATCTGGTGCGTAAAAGTCATGCGCGAGAAAGAAATTGTTTCGTCAGCCCTTTGGCGCAAGGCATCACTAAACCCAAAGGCACCACCAATGACAAAGGTTACATGGCTGTTGCCGCTTAGGGCCAGTTTATCGAACTTGTCGGCAATTTCTTCCGAACTAATTAGAGACCCCTTGACATCAAGTACGATTACATAAGAATTTTGCGGAATTACTGCCAGCATTCTTTCCGTTTCCCGGGCCAAAACTTGTTCCTTTTCGGCTGGTGAAGGATTATCCGGCATCCTTTCCTCATTGATCGCTATCGTTTCCAGCTTGCAGAATGGTGTGAGGCGTTTAGTGAATTCTTCAATGCCTGCAGTCAGATATTTTTCTTTGATTTTGCCTACACAGGCTATAGTTATCTTCATCAGTTATCCCTGAACCGGCATTTCTTCAAGCGTAACATCTACCATAATTTCATTATCACCACGAAGAATAGTCAAAGAAACTGTTGCACCAATGCCCTTAGCAGCTATTCTATCCCTCAAATCACTTACGCTGCTGATCTTTTCGTTATCAATTTTTATTATAATATCATTAGTTCGAATACCAGCTTTCCAGGCTGGTCCGCCGCCCGGAACCTTGATTATGTAAATGCCGCCACGCACATCAATATCAATGCCATAGCGTTGTGCGATATCCTTATCGACCAGCGATACACCAAGATAAGGTCTTTGTACGCGTCCTTGTTTTTCCAAATCAGCTATGATAGGTTTTGCGGCATTAATCGGTATTGCAAAACCTATGCCTTCTACGCCGGAGACAGCAATCTTCGCACTATTAATGCCAATTACTTCGCCGTCGGCATTTGCCAAAGCTCCCCCAGAATTACCGGGGTTAATAGCTGAATCAGTCTGTATCAATTTGAACTTGCGCTCGCCTAAATCAATTGAACGATTCAAAGCACTAATAACGCCGGCTGTAACGCTCCCTTGGAACTCGAGTCCCAGAGGGTTACCAATGGCAATTGCTGGTTCACCAACCATAATCTGGTCGGAATCGCCAAAGGTAGCAACAGTAAGATTGTTAGCATCAATTTTAACGACCGCCAAATCTGTAGCCGCGTCAACGCCAAGAACCTGCCCTGGTACAGAGCGGCCATCAGACAAGCTGACCACTATTTCCTGAGCACCTTCTACTACATGGTTATTAGTAACAATAAGTCCCTTTTTATCATAAATAACACCAGAGCCTGTGCCAAGCTCAGTCAATTGGACTCTGTTAAAGATGTCTCTTACCAGAGCTTTATTCGTAATTCCGACCACAGCCGGACCAACTTTTTTAGCGGCTTTAACGATTGGCGTATTCCTTGCTGCACTGGGCTCCGCGGCTGCTGCCTTTCCGGCTATTTGCTGCCCCGCTCCGTTCTGCGCGAAGGGTTCCTGCTTTGATAATGAGCACCCACCTACGACAAGAACAACACCCACAAAAATACCAAACAAAACTGAAGCTGTGTTACGAAAAATACTTCTATTCATAGTAATCACTCCCTTATTCAATTATGTACAAGGCACCTCTGAGAAGCAACAAATATTCTCGGCATCACCGGACAACCGGCATCACTGAGTATTCTTTCCACCGTAGAAAGAGCAAGTTCGGGCTTGTTGTTTTCCTGACTCAAATGCGCAAGGAAAACCTCCTGCGGCATCTTCGCCATATTTGCCAAAAACCAACCGGCGGCAGTATTGGATAGATGACCTCTGGTCCCCAGAATGCGCTCTTTCAACATTTTGGGGTAGGGTCCCTTTTTCAACATTTCCTCATCGTGATTTGCCTCAAGGATAATAACATCACTATTCAGAGTTGCCAACTTGATTTCTTCATTAACGAAACCGCTGTCAGTCAAATAAGTGCACTTCTCTTCCTTATATTGGAAAGAATAGCCTACGGGGCTGGCGGCGTCATGGGAAATAGCAAAAGAGGAAACTTTCATGTCTCCAAAAGAAATGGTTCCGGGTAGAAGCCTGTGGCAGGAACGCTCAATCTCGTTGCGCAGTTCCATCGCCTGCCAAGTTTTTTCGTTGGCAAAAATAGGCAATTTGTATTTTTTGCTCAAAACCGGCAAGCCGCTGATATGATCCTTGTGTTCATGCGTTATCAATACCCCGGACAAATCATACGGGTGCAGCCCACACTCCTGAAGGGCGTTGGTGATACGGCGGCAACTTATGCCAGCATCCACCAGGAAAGCTTTGTCTCCGGCTTTTATCACCGTTGCGTTGCCTTTGCTGCCACTTGCGAGAACTGCGACTTCGAATTCTTTGCTCATACTTCCTCCGCCGCAATCCGGCCACCGACGCTTGTACCTATGCGTGTCGCTCCGGCCTCCAACATTGCTTTTGCCGTCGCTGCATCACGAATACCCCCGGCAGCCTTGATACCTGTACCGGATTGCGCAGTTTCTTCCTTCAGCAGACGGACATCCTCAATCGTCGCGCCGCCACTGGCAAAACCGGTACTGGTCTTAATAAATTTTGCGCCGGCAGAAATGGCCAGTCGGCAAGCTTTGCGTTTTTCTTCATCCGTCAACAGGCAGGTTTCAATGATGACCTTGACCGGGCTGAGAGCCGCTGCGGTCACCACTCTTTTAATTTCATCCTCGACAGCCTGGTAGTCACCCGTCTTAAATGCGGAAATATTCATGACCATATCGATTTCATCGGCATGGTTTTCCACCGCAAGTCTAGTCTCCAGTTCCTTCACTTCAGGATAAGTAGCTCCCAGCGGGAAACCAACTACCGTCACGACTTTGATCCCCGTTCCTGACAATAAATGCCGTGCCAAGGCTACATAGCAAGGATTGATACAAACGGCCTGGAAATTATGTTTTTTGGCTTCTTCACAAGTCTTTATAATATCCTCAACCGTTGCTTCCGGTTTCAGGAGCGTGTGTTCCAGGTACTGAGCAAGTTTTGTCATTATGGTTCCCCCTTATAATTTTCAAAAGGCCACTCGCTTTATCTTTATATTATAACAAATACAGCAAATCTAATTGTAAAAAATAAAGAAAAAAGCCAGCTACCCAGCTGGCGAAGTTTTTTCAACCCTTATTTTTACAAACGGAACAGATACCATAGAAATAGAACTGTTGACCCTGGACCTCATAACCGGTATCTGCGGCAACTTCCTCATCGAGTTTAGCCACCGACAATGGACCGACATCATCTACGCGGCCACATACACGGCACTGGATATGTGAATGATCAGTAACGTCGGCATCATATCTTGAACTGCCTTCGCCTGTATTCAGCACATTGATCAGCCCTAATCCGCTTAAAATCTCTACAGTCTTGTAGACTGTGGCAAAGCTCATTGACGGATATCTCGGTCGCAAGTGGTTGTACAGCAGCTCCGCATTGGGGTGGGACTTTGTGTTGGCCAAAGCTTCATAAACAGCAAGCCGCTGCGGCGTAACCTTAAAACCATTATTGCGCAAAATCACGGCAAGATTCTGGCCTGTAAGCATAATT
>RZYP01000339.1 GCA_009930275.1 Negativicutes bacterium | reverse complement strand
TATCCGGAGTTTTCACCAAGCGGGAACATATCACCCAGCATCTCAGTTTGTGCAATCATAAACTGAGGATAAGACATGTCTGTCTCATGAACCTGGTCATCATATACAAAATAGCCCTTGGACATTTGCGATGGTATACCGTTCAGGGATGCTTCCAAAGCTGAAGCCGAAGCTCCGATTTGCTCGGAGGTTGCGGTATCCCCTTCTGGAAATGTCTCTTCGATACAGCTGTTAAACGCCAAGCCCGACACAGCCAATATCAATAATAATAATATATTTTTTTTCATTTTCATATCAGTTAATTTGTTTAGAAATTAAGTGTAATACCACCGGAAATAGTCCTCATCGGCGAATAATAGGTTGCATTGGTCGTTGAACTATATGATTGACGAGGATCGAATCCCTTGCGTTTTGACCAATAGAATACGTTCTCAACAGAACCGTACAAACGGATGGAGTTAATTTGCATCTGTTTGGTCCATTTTGCGGGAAGAGTATAGCCCAGATTCATGTTTTCAATGTTCAAATAACTGGCATCTGTCAGGAAACGAGTCGATGAACCGGCACTGTATAAATCACCAAACATAAAACGAGGAATTTCACTTGAATTGTTTTCAGGTCCCCATGCATTCAACAGATCCTCATGGAAGTTGAATCCTGTATTAGAGCTTGTTGGTGATGACATAAAGCTGGCATAGGTACCATCATATTGTTTTCCTCCAAGCTGATAGGAAAAGTTAATATTAAAATCAAATCCATATGCCTGTAAGGTTGTACCAAAACCACCAAACATTTTGGGAATGGTTGTCTCATTGTTTACATAATAGTCGGCATCTGCATACGTTGCGGTTGCTTCACGACCGGTAATGTTACCTTCTTCATCCACAATGTTTTTGTACCACATTGACTGACCATCTTCATCAATACCGGCAAATTCCTTCAATCTCCAGGAATACATTGGAAGGTCTTCGGCAATAAAGAAATTGCCACTTGTATACCCTTTGTATTCATTTCCGGAGGCATCATATTCAGAAGCGGTTTTTTTGTCTTCATGGAGAAGAGTGATCTCATTCTTCAGGGTGGAAAGGTTGAAATTCACATCCCATGAGAAATTTCTTTGCTTCACGATGTTGGCAGCTAGTTCCAATTCAACACCCGTGTTATACATATCACCAATATTGTCGAAATAGCTTGAATAACCCAAAGAAGGAGCTACTGAGAAAGAGAACAACATGCCGGTTGTTTTCCGGTGGAAATATTCTAAACTACCTGAAATACGTTTAAACAGGGAGAACTCTGTTCCAATATTGAAGTTTGAGTTGGTTTCCCATGTAATATCTTTTGTTCCTTTCGATTCAAAAGCAGTACCGATATTTCCGGAAGAGTTGGTGATGTTAAAAACGTCTGTATAACGGTAAGAACCGATGGCATCATTACCCTGAACACCATATGACGCTTTCAATTTCAGTTCGTCAACCCAATCAACATTGAACCAGTCTTCCTGATTGATCAACCATGCACTACCCAAAGACCAGAAGTTACCCCAACGGGAATCCGGGTGGAAACGCGAAGAGGCGTCTCTACGGTAAGATGCGGAAGCAAAGATACGGTTGTCGTAGTTATACTGTAAACGCGTAAAATAACCTTCACTGTTATAGCGGGATTT
>RZYP01000338.1 GCA_009930275.1 Negativicutes bacterium | reverse complement strand
TAAATAAATCACCGGGACTGTATTTAGTCCCGGTGTATTTGTCTCTGAACCGCCTAATAACTTTGTAGTTCATCAGCGGTACCCCCTATATTAACCTTCTGTTGTGTCCTCAACAGTAATAACCGCTTGAACAGATCCGAAGTTAGTAACAATCGAAGCAACATAATCTCCTTCTGTAAGCCCAACAAGATAAGTTTTAAGGATTGTTACTGCAAGTCCTGACTTAGTGTAATGAGTTGTTGGAGTAAGAGTTGTTTCGCCAATTTTAACTGCACTTATTGTTGTCGCAGCATTTGCATTATCTGCAACAGTTAGCACTACATCATCATAGCCTTCCCCTGATGTATTCAAATCAAATGTAGCTGTCTCAGGGCTAACTGTTATGATGACTTTTTTCCGTATACGAAGCTTGCAGGCTGCGGCGCACCACTTACAACTGCGTATCCTGTGTAATCATTAATTCTTGATTTACCGGATACATCCTTCGTGATTGAGATTCCTTCATTCCAATTGAATCTATAGAACCTTGGGTTCCCGATTACAAAGTCTCCATCATTAAGGAATGGGTCAACTTCGATTGGATACTTGCCGAAAGACTGGATACCAACACCATTAATTGGGTTATGCATGAATCTTTCGTCTTTATCTCTTGCAAATGCCATTGTATCCATAATGTCCTGAGCAACATAAATTTTTGCTCCCATTCTCTTGCGAGGGTCTGTTAACAACTCAATACCCGCTGAGATAGCCTCATAGATGTCAGCAACATCAGTTGCGCCAGTTCCGATATTATATTCCCCATCAATAAATACGCCAGAAGCTGAAACACCTGTTAATGTTCCAGTTCCATCTCCATAATACATATCAGTAGCAATCTTCTCTGGGATAGCCATTGCCAACTCATCAATGATGTAATTAATAAAGCTATCAACTGCCATTGCCTCAAGCTTCCAAGTAACTCTGATAGTTTCAGACACTTCTAATACTGTTAATGTTAATTCAGCCCATTGTACTTGACCCTCTGTATTAGCAGTACCTTCTGCAACTTCTTTTGCGCCTGAACCGCCAACTCTGTAAGGGAATTTAACATATCCGCTTACCGCAGTCTTTGGAACATCTCTGAAGAATGGAGAAGATAATTCCATTCTTGCCATTAACTCAGTCATTACATCCTCAGGGATAAACAATCCACCGTTGTTTACTCCATTATTACTTACATCAGCTGCAACATAAGTTTCGGATGTAGTTGTTAGTGCAACTCCGACTGCTCTCTGTTCAACTTCTGTTAATGACATTCCCATTAATGATTTAGCCCAACCGCTTCTGTATTCCTTAGATGCTAATACGTTTTCTTTATTAAATTCCATAGTTTTATCAACCTTTCTCTTTTCAGATAAATTTAAAATATCTAAGCTGTTATCAGCCTTAATTGTTCCTGCTGTTAATCCTTCTGCTGTCGCTTTTCTTTTTTCTAGTGCTTCAAGTTCTGCCTTTCTTTCAAGCAATTCTTTTTTCTCTTCAATTGCTTTATCAACTTCCTCTACTTGCTTCATTTCTCTTACTTCCACTTTCAAGTCTGCAAGTCTCTGGATAATCTGTTCAAGACTCATTTCTTCAATTTTTAAACCTTCCATTATTTCTTCACCTCAATAAATTTAAATTTTTTCTTTGCTA
>RZYP01000337.1 GCA_009930275.1 Negativicutes bacterium | reverse complement strand
TAATTTATTTTAAAATAAAGCTTTAAAAAAGCCCTATTTCCGAATATGCCTGAATACAATAATTAGCAGGGATAACCCTGCTAATTATTGTATTCTTACTTTTCTTCTAATTGTTTGCTAATAAGTTCAAGCCTTTTTTCCAAAAGGTCTTTTTGTTCTGCGAGATACTCTTTATCAGAATTGCCGGCGACATTATTTACTGTGACGCCACCGAAGCCAAAGCCTCTCCTGCAACCTCTTAAGCCGAGACCTAAGCCCATTCCCATACCTCTGCCAAAACCACTGGCATTAACTCCTGTACAAACTCCCAAACCTCTTCCGGTCATAGAACCGCGACCCATCGGGCCAGTCCCGTCTCTTCTTGGCATAAAAGCCACCTCCAATTATTTTATAATATTACAAAGGGTTGTTATTGACATATGCCCTTTACGATTTTTATTATACAGTATTTTTGTCATATGTCAATAACTTTTTTAATAATAATTATAATATTTTAATTAACTTTTCCTTATATGATAAAATGAAGGTAAATAAAGCAAACAGGAGTTGAGCCGCCATGAAAAAATTTTTTAATATTTTACTGTCCGCTCTCTGTTGTCTTATCTTGTTTTATCCTTTAACTGCCTTTGCCTGTACCATGAAACTAACCAGCACTGCGACATCAGTATTTGCAGGTGAAAATATCACATTTCGTCTGGAACGTACAGCAACCCATCGGACTTGTGTCGTGCCTCTGGAACAAACCACAATAAAGGTATCCGGAGGCGAAGTTATTGATCCCGGAATATGGAAAAAAGGCAACCCTGATATACTCGAGTTCGTAGTTCGCTTCACACAAGCGGGAACCGGAAAGGTTGTCGTTGAGCGTAGTTGCCCCAAAGAAGGTTTAATGACAGCGCAAGCAGCAGTAACAGTTTCCGAAAAAACTTCTGGGTCAGAGAAAGCTGCAACAGCAAAACCTGATCTGCCCATCTCCGCTGACACAGCGCCAAAAACAGCTTCGCCGGGAGGGGCAGACATATCATGGCAAATGGGTCTCACTTCCTGGTGGCCGGATTATGCTGAGCCTTTCCTTATCTGGATTTTCATCTTTGCCTTGGGATTATTTTTTCATTTGCGCAAGGCTTATTCTTTGCGCGTCCCCTTGCTGGTAGTGAGTTTGATCATGACGGGATTCTACCTTGGCGGCTGCCCTTGCCCGGTCGGTGCCTGGTATTACCTCCTTTCAGCAAATAAGGATATATTTGGCTTGGTTCTGTTCCTGCTTCTGATACCCATCTTGCTTGCTCTTTTTCGCGGAAGAATCTTTTGTGGCTGGATGTGCCCTATCGGCGCTATCCAGGAATTATTAAAAGCAGAAAACATTAACTGGGAATTTGCTCCTGCCACCGATAAGCTGCTGCGAAAGTTAAAATATTTACTGTTGATTGTTTTCAGCTTGGCAACCTTATGGACGGGAATTAATTATTGGTCACATTTCGAACCTTTTAAATCACTTTTCAATTTTAGCGGCACCACCATCAGTATCATCTTATTGGTTATTGTGCTGGCTTGGTCAATCGTACTCGGTCGGCCTTTCTGCCGCTATTTTTGTCCTCTTGGCGCTATTCTCGCTCTCACTTCACGCTTCAGCCTTACCAAAGTTATCCCTGATTCGTCTAAGTGCGTACATTG
>RZYP01000336.1 GCA_009930275.1 Negativicutes bacterium | reverse complement strand
TTTTGGTCATTGTCAGCATCCTCCGTTCCTCCCTCTTAGAGCTTGGTCGCACTAAAAGGGTATTTGGTTTCGGTCGTGCTTTCAATGGCCGTTTTGCAAAACTGGGGATTTTCATTTTACAATTCTGGTGATTTTTAGCTTACAAGAAACAACCCTTTATAACTGCTCTAATAAACAAAAGCCCAAGCCGTATTTTCCAAGGGTTAACTAAATATGTCAAATGTGTAGGTCTGACCCCTAGTTTCTCTACCTAGTTTCTACGGCCGCTTTTACTGCCATTGGGACTTTGCGATAATTCGCAAATGATCCCCTTTCTGATAACAGGGACCGATCTCTTCCATCGGCCCCTGTTTTTCTTTCCCGGCAAAAGCATTCCCCTGACTCTCGAAAGCAGTTTTGCGTTTTTTTCTGTTGTAAAATAGCCCAAACAAAAATATTTAAAATACAATAGCATATGTATTGCGGTGGATATTATTTGATAGTATAATATTTGGACTTTAGGGAGGCGATGTATATGCCAAATATTCGAAGCGAAGACTCAGGACAGATTATCGTAAGGCTGCCGGAAAGGACCCGCAGAGCGCTTAACATCATTGTCAGGCACAAAAATGAGAAAAATCCGGGTGCAAAATTCTCGGCGAACTCCGTGATCCGGCATGTTATTGAATCACACATCGACAAATATATGAAGGAAAACCGCGATGTTATTGACATGATCCTTGAAGACATCCGCGGCCGGATCAAAAGAGGGGAGTTCAAAGGCGTGTCGAAGAACAACCTTTGGGGAGGGGCGGATGTCGGGGTATTGCTGAAGACCAAAACCGCCCAAAAACAGGGGACTTCCAAGACGGCTTTTTACGGAAGAAGCGACGTTTTTGTAATTTCCGACTATGCACAGGAAATCAGTGCTCTGTTTTACGAACTCGGAGATACCTTCTTCGGCAAAATCGACTATTACAGCAAATACGAGTTTTACGGCCGTCTGGCAGAGGCAGCAAACAGGCAGATAAAAGTTTCGGACGATCTGGGCGTCCTTCTGGCAATGCTTGACGAAATCGACAAGATGAGAAAGGAGAATTTTATCTGATGAACAAATATGAAGACAATAACAGGACATACAACTTTGCATTCGGTTCGAACATGCTGTCGTCACGAATGAGGTCAGATGGTTCTGTCAATTATGAACGCTGTCCCAGTGCAGAATTCATCGGAATTGCGAGGTTGGATGATTATCGTTTTATCATTAGTGACAGGAAGCAAAAAGCTTCAGTTATAAAAGCCTCGGGTAAATATGTGCTGGGTGTGCTGTGGCTTATCTCAAAAGAGGAAGAAAGGACTCTTGACTTAAGGGAAGGAACTAACATAGATCCTCCGTCGTATGATAAGCAATATATGGATGTTCAATGCAACGGAGACACCATCAAAGCACTTGTCTATGTTGACAGTTCTGAGAAAATCAACAAGGCCAATAAACCAACAGAAAATTACATCGGCTACATAATCGACGGGGCAATTGAGCATAAAATCAATGAAACAGATCCCGATTATTTTAAAGAACTGATGTCGTGGAAATAATGCCCTTAATATTTTTTTGTTTGTTGTAAGCTAAAAATCCCCGGTGGGGATTTAATTATGCAAACGGGATTTTAAGCTTGCAAAAAACATATTATGTCAAATG
>RZYP01000335.1 GCA_009930275.1 Negativicutes bacterium | reverse complement strand
TGACAATGCTTTTGGTTCTTACGACTGCTCAGCAACCGCTCAGCCATGCTCAGCAATTGCTCAGCCGCCCTTCCTGGATGCGAAGCGAGCAAATTCTCCGCAGCCCGGAGGCTGCAATCCCCCGCGGAGGCACTCTCCGCCAGTCTTTAACTACTGCTTGCCAACAGCTTGCCAATGCTTGCCAATTGCTTGCCTGCCCTAAGGCAGCTTGACGTGGCACGTACCACGCCACTGCCTCTCGAGCTATTTTTCGTTGGACGAGAGCGTCATTTGGTTTTTTCCCTTGTTTTTGGAACTATACATCGCTTTGTCTGCCCATTCTGTAAGGTCGGAGGCGCTTACACCGGGTTCCCACTGGGCGATGCCGATGCTCAGCGAGACCCTGATTTCCGACATGTCTTCACTTCCGAGGCCATCGGAAAGAAGCCTTGACTGTATCCTTTGGCCAATGGATCCGGCCTGTTCTTTTGTTGTATTCGGAAGGATTATTACAAATTCGTCTCCCCCGTAGCGGAAGCAGAGGTCGTCATCTCTTGTGCACTTTTTTATCGTTGAGGCTATGACCTTGAGTACCTCGTCCCCCGTTAAATGACCGAAGCGGTCATTGACATCCTTGAAGTCATCAATATCTATTACTATCAGTGAAAATGGCCTCCCGTGCTTCGATGCTTCGTTTACAGCTCCTTTGATGCAGATGTCGAAAAAGCACTTGTTGTAGAGTCTGGTCATATAGTCTGTGTTAATGCTTTTTTGTCTTGCAGACAACAAGAAATTCACAGCAGCACCGGCAAGGAGTATGGCTCCCAGAAGGCCTGTTATTATCAGGACTCTTATCCCTGTCATCACATTATCGACATATACCGGTGAATAATCCACCCCTGCCAGACCGATGGTTTCACCCGTTGTTTTGTTCGTTATAGGGGCATAAGCAGAGATAAGCTTACCCCATTCCTCATACTCAACTAAGCCGGAGACAGATCCTTTTTTCGTTTTAAAAGCCTTTTTTTCCAGATCCGATATGCTTTCCTCTGATCCAAAAGGAGAGTGATCTTCGCTTGATGGGTCTTCTGCGTCAAGTACATATGCGATCTTTTCTTTGGAAAGCCTCTTTTCGGTGTAAATAAATTTTGCCCCTGTCTCCATTTTAATATCCCTGAGAAGACCGGACATTTTTTTGTAATGATCCATGTTGTAGCCGAGTGACAAGTTCCCGGCAGCGAAAGAAAGCTTTTCATACTCTTCTACATTCTGTTCAATATATTTAGCTACAGAAATTGCCAGTGTTCCTGCCTGTTTGTTGGTTTCGGTCATCACCATGTCTTCTATCTTGTTATACATAAAGAATGCCGGAACGGAAAACACCATCCCGATCACTAACAGTACTGTAGCAAAAGTGAAGATTTTTTCCCTTAGCAGCTTTTTCAACAGTTCTTCCCACCTTGTTGTGAGAGATTATTTTCGTTAGGAATAAATTTGTTGTCGATGTTAGTCTACATTGAGATTTTTAGCTTTCAGATTCTATAGCAGTTAGGATGATATATCAATAAGCGGCCGGCATAATGGCGAATATCTTTATTGTGTTAAAATAAAAATTCACTATCTTGTCTTACCGCCAATTTATTTGTAAAATTTAGAATATTCTGGCGGCTTATAAAACTAACTTATTCCTGACATTTGAA
>RZYP01000334.1 GCA_009930275.1 Negativicutes bacterium | reverse complement strand
ACGGTGGTGTAGATGCTGGCTTATGTAGTTCCAACAGATGAAGCGTTTTTGGAGGAAATTGAAGACTCCGAAGACTCTCTTTCCAAAATAGAGACAGCTATTGATATGGAGGTATTGCTTTCAAAGCTCTCTACTATTGTTAATACAAAGCTCTCTCCAAGAGAAAGAGAAGTAGTTGGCTATTTGTATGGCCTAGGTGAGTTTCCAAAACTGAGGCCGTTTGAAATTGCCAGCAAGCTGAAAATTTCCAGAGGCACTGTTTCCTACTACATTAAGCGAGCATTCGTAAAATTGAACTCAGCTTTTGTGAAGGATATTACTTATTATGAGCAAATCATCTAAACGTATGCTATTCAAAGAAATACGCTCACACTTGAGAGATAGAAACACCTCTGTTGGTGAGGTTATCCTTATTATAAACCAAACAGAGAAAGGCAGGATATACCATGAAATTGTTACGGGATTGTGTGAGAGCGATACTGTCCTCTCTTATCATGATACTACTGGTATTCTACTTACTATCTTTATCGGACAGGATGATCCGTCAGCTTCTTTACTTTCTGAAGTAACAGAAGCAATTCATCAATTGATGAATTCACATCTAATAAAGTTGTTCCACATTAACAGGATACTCCTGTCCTACCAAGCAGACATAGGCGAATTCCTTTTTAGACGGATGCTCGATCTTACTGAAGAAAGTAGTAATATTACTGTTTAGGTGTGGTGACAGTAGGTGGTGATTATATGGAACAAGTGTATAGTAAAAATCCATTATTCAATAAAAATTATATTTCTGAAACTGAAAACATACCCAAAATATCGAATGATATTTCACCAATAGTAGTGGATGATGATGTGTACCCAAAGTATAAAAATGAGCAGCCTCCTACTGATACATCTGTAGATTCGTCTTCTCAGTGGGAGTCTCTTCGTGAGCTAATGATGAATGACCTTGGTACTGCTTTTGATAATAGTGATGTTTTTTCAGAGGGGTTTCATAAATCTTTTTTTGGCAAGTCAACACATCCAACTTACGATGATGCTGCATTGAAAAAAGCATTTGGTGTGTCAGGTGAGGTTGCTGGTAATACCCCCTATTTAATTCTTGGGTACCTTCTTTCCTCAAAAATACCAGGGATTAAGGCCCTTCCAGCTATGGCTACTGGTGCAGCTCTTGGGGCTAGTATGTCCGCCGTAGCTAATACAACACAAAAGGCTGTGGTAGACCCTCTCTTTAATAAAGAGGGGGTAAAGGCTTTTATAAACAGAATGTTTAAGGACGCTCTTATAAGTTCGTTAGGTGGTGGGGTGGGCAGAAAACTTGTGTCTATGTCGCCATTAGGGGGAAGTCAACGTGCGTTAGCCGCTTCACAGTTTTTTGATGAGGGTGCGTTACTACTTAAAAAGGTTTTAGAGCCTGAGAGCAAGGGCTCTGGTGGGAGAGCATGGTAAAAATACACTGAAGAAAGTAGTGATGACGTTGCTGATAGTTCTGGACGGGCAGGATTGCACAGGGAAGACTTCATTGGCACCGAGACTGCAAAAGTTTTTGGAGGGGCACAGCTTTCTGGTTGGAAGTAAGTCGTTCCCAGAGAAGACTCCATTTATTCAGAAATATCTTGAGTGTGGTGTGGATTCAGGTATTACCCCAAAGTCATTTCAGACCACATGTTTTCTTCA
>RZYP01000333.1 GCA_009930275.1 Negativicutes bacterium | reverse complement strand
TGGTAATCCATTCCTAGAATAGTCTCACTTGCTGCTTTCAATTGAGCCACAAGAACTGTTTCATCATTCACTTTTGTACCATCATTTCCAGCGTATAAACGCACACCACTTATATCTAGTGTTACACTCATATCAGACTCACCATATGTAGTGTAGTCGGATACAGAGCCTCTAAACAAAGCAAACCTTATAGCTTCCAACAAGGATGTTTTTCCGGCACGATTGCTTCTACGAAAATCACCATCTTTTTTAGCTTTTATTGAGTATATGCCTTCATTAAAGTCTAAGGAATGGCTACCTTTCAAGCACTTAAAATTATGTATTTGAATGGTATCAAGCATGGACACCAGCCTCCAATAGCAGCTTTCGGACATTCATTTCATCCACACCAGCACGTTTACAATACAATGAAATCAGAGTATCTTTAGTCATTCCTTTTATTACAGGCTTTACTTTCTTCTGTATTACCACAGACTGTAGTTGATTGCTGTCCTCAACTTTTTCAATTTCGTCTTCTGTTGCCACCAGCCTGTAGATCGTATTTGGCTCCCCTGCAACATCCTTCGCGCTGTACACAGTCTTGGTTCGTATATGGTAAAATGGGATCATAGTTATGTCTGAATCAGTAACTTTGATAATGTGCCGTTGCTCTGATACGTCCGACCAATTGCACGGACATATATTTCCAGGAATATACACAGGAATACCTTCTCTAATGGCATCGGATGGGGTGTGTATGTGCCCGAGTATAATGGCCCTAGGTCTTCCTGTGTAGGTCAAAACATCGTCATTGGAATACTCATAACCGGCTGTTACTTGAACACCACTCATACCTAAGTGCGCGGCTACTATCTTTCCATCCACATTTTCAACATGTTGACCAGAATGTGAATGTGACACAAGGATTTTATTCAAGTCAGTATGGGTATTAAAGCAAGTGAATATTCCTTGCTCTTCCAGGAAGGCTGTGGCTGGTGTTTTATATCGTGGCAGCTTATCATGATTTCCGGTAATAAGGAAAACCTTTTCAGCACACTGCTGGAATTGATAAAACCACTCAGCCATCTTTTTTGCCACATCCGGGTTCAAAGTAGGAGTATCCAAGAAGTCTCCTAAAAAAATTACTTCATCAGGTTTTTCATTCTTTACTATATTCAATATAGAGAAAAGAGCGGCATCTACATACCGCTCAAATCCACCACAATTAAAGTGCACGTCTCCAATATAGATTGATTTACTCATCTGATTCTTCTGCAGCAGTAGGCAGCTCTTCTTCAATTGGCGGCTCTGAAACAATACCACCTGCTGTTTCAAGATGTGTAGTTACTGCTGTCTCAAAATACTCTCTATATTCTGGTGTAGTACGAAGTCTATGAAGGTAGTCATCCTTAAAGGCACTCTCAGTTTCAAACTTATACCTGGAACCACTCAGCTTTGCTGCACCACAAGTAATAGCCAGATCAAATAGGGAGGACACTGGGTCCGCGCCATGCTCATAACCTATATTCACCATCGTAGTCATAAACGGCCTGGTAAGTTTGTTTTTAACACACTTGATCTGTGAAGTAATTCCTAACTGCTCACCATCCTTTGACTTCCATTCCGCTTTTTTACGTATATCCAGACGAACACTGGAATAAAATTTAATCGTTTTTCCTCCTGGTGTATCTTCAGTTACATGGAA
>RZYP01000083.1 GCA_009930275.1 Negativicutes bacterium | reverse complement strand
GCTTGACCACTATCAGAAACTACACGGCTCTCAAACCTCAAATTGGCAAACCATTTCAGTTTCCCAAGCAGTTATCTCCTTGACGGGGAGCGACAGTAGTCAAGCATATATGGTTTATTCAATTGTCAAGATTCGCGAACCAGTATCTCGCAGAGATCCTGATCAAGTACCAAACACCGACCTCTTAACTTATCGTTATGAGGAGGAAGTTGTCTTTCCAGACTTAAGAAGCAGATTTCTTCTGCTTCACAAAAATGGATTAATTCAATAATATCATCGGTTTCGAGATATGCCAAAGCTTGGTTGAATATAAATAGTTTTTTCCCTTCGAACCGTATCTTAGCCAAACAGTAGTCCATTATTCGCTCAACGAACGGTTTTGCCATAGAATCTTCTAGCTTCACTTCAAAAGCTTTCAGCAGCGGTTGCAACCCTACAACTTCGTTGTTCATAACTACTGAGCTTTCATCTACGAAAGCATCAAATAGAAGATCCTGTAATTCAGTCCATTTTTGGAGTAAAAGAAACTCCATTCCGTTCTCTTGGAACATTGTTGCCAGATGTGTATATAGGTTTACTATGATTTTTCGACCGTTCAATTCAAGATCCCATGGGCTCTTGATCCAATCCAGTTCTTTCTCAATATTTAATAGTCCCTTATGGTTCGATAAGCTGAATGTCGATCCATCCCCGGAGACTTGCAAATGTAAATCATACTGTAAAGAGTAGAAGTCTTTTGCATTCTCTACAACCAGAACAGTAAACAAGCTGTCCGATACGAAAGGTGTCTCATATTGCTTGTAGTATAATTTCATAGAATCAGAGTCCTCTTGTCGGAATTTACGATATTTGTTTCGGATGTGCCGACAACATATTCAATACGTGAAAACTGTTTTTCCGTAATGGTTAAGACCTGAACAACGCCTTTGGGCGGACTGTTTTTCCGGATTTGCTCAGTCGATAGGGTAGCTGCTGTTGGATTCAAAACCAATTTGCAGTAAACCGATTCTTGCAACATCAAGTAGCCTGACTTAATCAGAAATTTTCGAAATTTGGTATATTCCCGCCTCTCTGCGCTGGTTAGAACCGGAAGATCGAAAAAAACCATTACTCGCATAAATCTATACATAACTCAAGATTGGTAGATGCTCAAAACTGTTATCGTCAAGTACTTGAATCGTCTTTTGAACATAGATTCGGATCGCATTCGGGACTTTGTAGCCCATACCATTAACCACAATAGTTTGCTCAAGAACGGTCAGAAGATCGTGTTTCATTTCTTGCGAAAGTTCTTCCTTCGAAGTAGCAGAGAAGCCATTCTCCATCACATATGAATCAATCAATGGGCGAAATGCCTCCATGAGGTCAGAAGACAAATTGAAATAATTGAACGTGTTATCATGCCAAATGCCCAGCTGCGTAAGGCGACCAAGTGCATGAATTTCCCGATTGAAGCACGCTAGCAGGAGAGCGTACCCATAGTCGAGAACGGCATTGACAAGACAATCCTGCTCGCGAGAAAAGCTTTTTCCGAAGAGAGCATTGAAGTACACTTTGGCGGCATGCCCCTCGCGATTGGAGACATCTGCACATTCGACTTGTGAAATATATGACCGAAGTAAAGAAGCCTCGGTCAGACAATTTCTACGTTCGAGCAGTTGTGCTTGCTTTGATATTTTATCGCGGATAATCGACTGCCACACCAGCGCTTTCAGATCAGAATCCCACCTCACTTGATCCCGAACACATTTGCTGGAATTATAGCTTCCATAGTACGAGACCATTTCGGAATGGGGATTGTGCTGCTCATCACAAAGGATCACTTTCACTTTCTGCTTGTTGAGTTCATTCAGGAGTGCTGCAGTAAGTGAAACAGTGGTACTTTCAATAATCAATACTGCGATCTCACTTAAGTGGATTCTCTGAATTTCTTCATTGCGGACCACCATGTAGCCCATACGATATTCTAGCTTGCAACGCTGGGTGATACACACAGTTCGCCAAGACATTAGAACACCTCCCTTTTATTTTGGAAGTATCCCGTTATTGAAGAGTTTATTAGGTTTAGTGTAGATTTATTTTTATCATTGATTGTAATAAAAAGGGTGCCTGATTGAGTTCCTGTAGTCTTAGATCCAGGTTCTGTGTAGATCGCAGATAGGTCAACGGACTCTCCTGAACCATTTAGAAGCTGAGTAATGGCGGTAATTTGTTTGCACTTACGACTGATATCCAATAAAAAGAATCGATCCGCAAATTTGACCAATTTTTCGCCTTGCCCGTTGAGTGGATCATAAGAACAAAAGGGTAGACTATTTAGACGTTCGCACAGAGCAACAAAAAAAGCGTCTGCTTTACAGTTGAAACCATCATCGAAATTGATGGTTTCAACTTTAATAGTACGTTCTATTTCTTTTAAAAAGACTTCATTTTCTAAAGTATACGAAGCTTGTACTGCGGGTGCACACTTGATTTTACTTCCGCTCTTCGCCTTCACCCGATACCTGACCCCATTGTATTCGATCACACTGCCATACTTGATTTCTGGACAAAGGATCGAAATATTTTCATAGCCTTGACTCTCAAAATACGCAATCAAACTTTCAGTACTGAACTTCTGTGCGCGCAGCAAAATTGGCACAGCTAAGAAGGATACCTCGAATTTTTTACCCTTTTGATGACGAATCACGCAGAAGTGGCTTCCGGAAACTTTGTTGAAACCGCCATAACGCTTCAGGTTTTGCAAGGCAGGGAGGGAACCCTTGATGGAATGCTGGCCGCCGCCCTTTTTTACTATCATCTGGTCAAAGAAGCCTCCAGTATTTCGCGTCGCCTCATGCGAAAGAAGAATGTTATTGCGGTTCATCATTTGTTTGACAGTCCTAATAGTTCCATCCTCGCCCGGCGTCCAGACAACGTGGTTCTTTTCCCTGATTTCACGGTCAAAATACTTGACCAGGTTATATTGAGGATGCTGGACTTGCTGCAAATTCAGGAAGAAATTTTTAGTAAATGTCACGTGATAAGCATTGCCCACTACGATGTTCAGGTAGGCGTCTTTGGCATGGTGGAAATCATTCAAGCTGCGAACCTTGGGGAAATAGAATTCTGTTTTTGCGTCATTGCGTGTGCCATCGTTGTACCGGAAGTCTGATACCAAACCAGCTTTGACATAGACCACTTCGGAAGTAGGGAGAACGCGTTTGAAAATTTCCGCCAATGACTTTGTTGATTGACGAGTCTCGACTAACTGACGATTGATGAAGCTTGTAAGTTCGTCGGCAGACAAAGGCTCTTTTCTGGTTAAACGTTTGAATTTTTCTTCCGTTAAAAATCCGCATTGCAAGAGGCCATGCCATAGAGCATAGTTTTTGCGCTGAATGGATTCATCAAGTGCTTTGTTTGACTTACTGCGATTTAAATCCTGCTTCACGAGAACGAGGTTGTTCCAGCTGTCGTCCTTGGTCAAAGAACGCGGATAAATGTGGTCTATGTCGTACTTTGAGTTGTCGAATAGTTCCTCAATGTGAATTCGTTCTCCAGAGTACATGCAACGGCCTCTCTGCATGCAATACAGGAAGAGTTTCTTGCTTTTAAAACGATCCTCGGGCATTTCCTGAAGTTCCTGACTCCAGACGTCAGCATCTTCTTTGCAGCTCGCGTAGAGACTTGCAAGTTGCTGTTTGCGCGAAGTTGTGCGCTTCTTTTCTTCTTCCTGACGCGCCATTTCAATAAAGATTCTTTCAGGGACTCCCTGCATAATGCCGAAGAGCTCTTTGCAAATCAGGAGCACCTGGCGGACTGCCTTCTTCACGGCAGGGGATAAGCGCAGTGCTTCCAGATATTCTTCGCTGATAGTGTTGGGATCGTCTAGTAAACCTTCGTTGTGCTCCTTGATTTTTGCGGTGAAGGAGTACCGCGATTCGTCCAGAATCTCCATCAGGTTCAGAGCCTCTTCGCGCATGATCTCGATTATGCTGCGGCGTCGGCTATCCGGCCCTTCGTGTTTGATGCCGGCTAAAAGCTTGCGTGACAAGCGTCCCCAATCCTTGTAGGAGAAGTGTGCAATCCTGTCGATCTGTTCAGAGTTTAGTCGCTCGCCAAATTGAGCTTGGACGTAGTTTCGCACCATTTCCGGACTGTCCGGGAAGGCCGTGATTTTCTCAATAATCGACTCGATCTCTTCATCCGATAGTTCATTGTGCAAAATTGCAGAAAAGTCTTTTTTTGCTTTGAGTTTGGCCGGAATGTCGAGATCCATACCGCCTAGACTGTGTTCCGTAACCTCCAAGCCTTGTCTGTTTAGTGCAGAGACGACACGTTTCTTTGTGATCCGACCACCCTTTTCGCGACGCACGAATAGATCTTCATAAAGATGATCCCTTACAGCTTTGTCCAGTCGGTGTCCATCCACAGTAAGTGTGTTAATTGCATTGCGAACCATGTACTCACTGTACAGAAGGGATTCTTTGGGCAGAACATCTTCACCGATGAGGTATGTGCATTTATTTGTCAAATTGCGGATAAATTGTTCGGCAGTCGCCTCTACATCTATAACTTCGTGCAGATTCCAAGGGCGGATGGGTTCGTTCGATTTGCGTGTCAACCAGGCAAATTGTGAGCGGTTATCGAATGGTCCGACATAGTAGGGGATACGGAAGTTGAATATTTGAATAATCTCCATGATTACATCTTCCGTCAAGAAGGATAGATGTGCTTGTGAGTTTCGGAGAATCTTTTCAAGTTCCATGCCATGCAGTTGGTGCGGAATAATGCCGTTAGATGAGGATGATATTTTCGGGAGATATACTTCCTGATCAATTTCTTCCAGAATATCGGCAATATTTTCATACTCTTTATAAGGATCAAGTTCTTTCTTGAGGAATTTATAGAACTCTTCCTGGTTGCAGCGAGTGATAGGGCTTGTTGTATCTTTGCTGTCAACGTGGCCGCTGTAGGCAACATAATTATGGAGCCCCTTCTGGTTGTCGCGAAAAATTCGCGAGTAAAGGTCTTTCGCCTTGGGTTCGATTTTGCTCAATGTACGAATGAGATCCTTGAGCTGACGCAGATCCTCCGCATGCATTTCGAAGATTTTGATTCTGGCTTCGGAAATCGAACGGACCGGCTTTCCATCGCTCCCTTGCAATAATTTCTGCAGGAGTGCGGCGCTGTAGAGGCCAAAGGCCAGATCCAGCAGTTCTTTGCGGTCACCCAGCGAGCTCTCGAGTGAATTGCGAACATCTTCGTTGTCAAAGGATCCATCGCTGAATTTAACCGATTTAACTTCACTCTCATCCAGTTCAGGGTCATCAAACAGATTCGAAAGCTTCGCGCTGTTGCCGGCAACAAGCTTGCAGATTTCTTTTGTATTCTTTTCGCTGACCAGCAGCATGCGTTGCAAGGTTTTGGCCTTGTCACTCGCGTTCTGCTTTTTTGACAGAAGCACCTGTGCAACTTCACCCAGCTGATCTGCCGGCCAAAGCGCATCTTCAGATTCTTCTACCCAATAGTTTTGCAATGCTTCCAAAGAGGAGTCAAGTTGCATTTCAGTAGACAGATTGCCTTCAATGAGGAAATTGCCGCGATTTTTCATAATGTGATGACAAGCTAAATACACTAGACGAGGATCCTGGGCGGCAGAACTATCCATAAGGTGCCGGCGGAGGTGATAGATGGTAGGAAATTGCTCATGATAGTCTTTATCTTTGAAATTCGTGTCGCTAAATAAAGTATTGTACTGGGCAGTTTCCTTATCCTCAGCTACAAAAAAACTATCCTTTAGTCGCTGATAAAAGCCAGGGTCAATGGAACTGATTGCGTCTGAGAAGTACTCTTGAAGTAGTTTAATGCGGGTTCTAGTCCTCTTGCGGCGACGTCTGGCCGAACGGAAACCTCTGCGGACGGCTGCAGGCTGTGCCTCTTTAAATAGACGACTGCCCCAGAGCGCTTTCCCGTTCTTTTTGATGATCCGGTAGTTCTTATCGGTTATGGCCCAGCCTACCGAATTAGTGCCAATATCCAGTCCGAGGAAGTATGGCATCACGTTAGTGTTTACAGTCTCAGAAAATCTTATTGTTTCCACAAAGATCTACCTCCAAAAGATATGATTACATAATAACATAAACAAAAATAATGATTGACAAATATCACATGAAGTTTTATCATCACATTGTAGTTATTGACCACTATCAGAAACTACACGACGAGTTCAAACAACAATTTTTGGATTTTGCCAAGCTTCTTGGCCGCCTGTTGAGGCAATGAACCCTGGAGACAGGGTTTTATTTTGTGCAAAATTAGCTGAGAACCCTGTATTCACACTAGAACGCATCATCTCACCTACCTGATATTTTCTGTGTCATTCTATTCTAAACCAGTAAAACAAAAACATAGTCCGAATTTTCGGACACTCGTGTTTTATGACGGAAATTTCACTGAATTACCAAAAAAGAAACAGATGGGCAGGTGAGACAGCTGAACAAGGAGACTCCAAGTTTTTATCAGAATGTCTAGACTGATCATAAAACATTCTTAAGCACTGAAGGGAAGGTCTCCACGCGAATTTCCTATGTTAAAATTGATAAGAAAACATAGCTTGATCAATTCAAAAGTAAGCAGGGGGGATCAATATACGTGGATACAAGCAAAAACACCCAAAACATCAGCCTAAGACTGAGATTTTTCCTCCTATTTCTCGCGGCGGCCTTGTGTCTCACAGTGCTGTTTCGTGATTTGGATAATGATATTTGGTTTTTGCTTTCCCATGGCAGACACGTGCTGGAAGAAGGAATTCCCACGATCGAGCCATTTACGATCCACCAGGGTTTTTCTTTTGTCATGCAGCAGTGGCTTTCAGCAACCATCTTCTATTGGATTTACTCGATCTTGGGAGAATTCGGTTTGAAAGTATTGGTCTATGTCAGCTATGTACTCAGCACGCTAATTTTCTACAGACTTTGTCTGAAAGTATCTGGTAATCAATTTGTGCAATCGATTCTTACTACTTATATTTATGTTGCTCTGGTAAGTCTGTTTATGACAAGCAGGCCTTTTATCTTTACCAACATAATTCTTCTTTTGGAAGTCTATGTACTGGAGTCGTATTATCTTGATAGGAATCGCAAGATCCTATTTGTATTGCCGTTGCTATCGATTGTCATGATTAATGTGCAAGCCGCTATTTGGCCGATGCTGCTTGTCGTTATGCTGCCGTACCTGATTGACTCATTTGCGTTCAAATTTGGCCCTCTTGTAGGCAGAGGGATTGAGAAAGGACCACTGGTCATTTCCGTGCTTCTCATCATCCTGGCGGGCTTCCTAAACCCATATGGCCTTGATGCAATGCTCTACCTGGTCAACTCGTATGGTGTCGCCGAGATCAACGCAATGGTAATCGAGATGGCACCGGCCACTGTCTCATCAATACTGGGTCTGCTTATCATGACTGTGACAATCGGCCTGACCTTCATATACGCCTTCAGCAAAAATCCGAATAAGTCTCTCAGATATACTCTTTTGGCCCTAGGCACAACCTATCTGAGTTTATCTACGATACGAGGTTTCTTGTTTTTTATTAGTTGTGCTTTGTTCCCGCTGGTAGTTTTTATGGATCTCGACAGAATTCCACAGTTTGATAAGACAAAACCAGAGCGCACACTTGTCATTCGAAAAATCCTTTTGGTGGCCATCGCAATTATGCTGCCTCTGACGTTTTATTCATTGACGCGCTCAAACAATCATGGCCAAAGTGATCGAGTGCTCTTCGAACAATTATTGAATCAGGTTGTGGCAGACAGAGAAAACGAAGAGGTCATCTTGTATACGGGCTATAACGATGGGGGACTCGCCGAATTCCATAGAATTCCCACATATATGGATCCTCGGGCTGAAGTATTTCTGAAAAAGAATAATTTGCAGGATGATGTTTTTGCAGAATATTACCAATTGCAGAATGGCCAAATATTTTATAAAACCGTGCTCGATAAATATGGCTTCACACACTTGCTGGTCGGCAAGGGCGATATTTTATATGAGTACTTGTTGCATGATGATGAATATCAGCTCGGCGATGAAAACGATCAATACCGCTTGTTTAGAGCTGCAAAATAGATCTTTGCGTGTTTCAAGCTTGGTGTTTTAATGATGGAATTCTGTTTGAAACTCATGAAATAGAGACTGATTCGGCTCACCTTTGGCCGAACTGTTGTGTGCAACCGG
>RZYP01000332.1 GCA_009930275.1 Negativicutes bacterium | reverse complement strand
AGGTTTTCATGATATTTTATACGATTGGACTTACCCAAAAGTAGGAAATTTTTATTAACTTTAACAGATTGGAAACGAACTAAAACTAATGATATGAAACACCCATGATAGTGCACAAGCACAAACACTGATGAAAATTGAGTTGCAAACTGTGTACCTTTGATTTTGGTTTAACTAAATCAAAATACATGGCAAAGCAAACAATTGAATATGAGCAAGTCATCGAGCGAGGATGTGGTCTCGATGTACACCGAGACACAGTTGTAGCAACTGTGATGGGAAAGGGGCTTCAGACTGAAACCCGCACATTTGGCACCACAACAAGTTCTTTGAAAGAATTGGGCGAGTGGCTCGAACATTTACAGGTAACCGATGGAGCGATGGAAAGTACCGGGGTTTATTGGAAACCCGTACTTCATGTACTTCGGGAGTATCCGATAAACCTGCTTGTGGTTAATGCAAGGCATATTAAAAATGTACCTGGCAGAAAGACAGACAAGGCAGATAGTCAATGGATATGCAAGTTGCTAATAAGCGGTTTGCTAAAAGGGAGTTTTATTCCACCTGAGAATATACAGGCTTTACGCGACATTCATCGCTACAAGAAAAAGCTGGTTGGTACAGTAGCCTCAGAGAAAAACCGCATCATACGGGTTTTAGAAGATGCAAACATCAAGTTATCGTCAGTTGTTTCGGACACATCAGGAGTTACAGCTACGTACCTAATCAATGGGTTGATAGAAGGTCGTAAGGATTTAGAAAAGCTTGTGTCAGAGTGTTACCATAAAAAACTTCAATCTACACCCGAACAAATTGTAGAAGCAATTAAGGGAAGGCTTACACCACACCTAATGTTCTTACTCAAGTCCATGCAAAAGCATATTCAATCTGTCGAAGAACAGATTGCGGAAATTGATGCTGAGATAGAAAAGCACATCAAAGATTTTGAGAAAGAAATAGAGCTCTTACAAACTATTCCTGGAGTGGGCAAGGAAGGGGCAATAGGTATTGTGGCAGAAATAGGGGTTGATATGGATGTATTTCCAAGCGAGCATCATTTAGCCTCGCACTCAGGTATGTGTCCCGGCAACAATGAGAGTGCCGGTAAAAAAAAAGTTCAAGAACACGACAAGGAAACAAACATCTGAAAGCAACCCTTACAGAACTGGCATGGGGCGCCACTCGCACAAAGAAAAGTTTTTATAAAGCCAAATACGAAAGTTTGGTCGTACGCCGTGGAAAGAAACGGGCACTAATAGCGATAGGACATAAGATCCTTTGTGCATCTTACCACATCATAAAAAACAAAGAAGCCTTTAAAGAACTTGGTTACGAATACTTAGCAGAACGAAAAAAGAAAAACCGTTTGGAGTATTTGAAACGAGAGTTAAAGGAACAGGGATATAAAATAGAAAAAGCAGCATAGAAAAAAGCAAAAGGTCGTTTTTTACTGGTGGTTAACCCCGCTTATGAAACTGACATCAACAGATAAGCACAAACACATGTACCTCGAGTACGCGGATGAAATTTTAACTCCTTATCTGTTTTTCAATATGCTGATATTGTTTAATTTAATAATTATTTACGGATGAAAACAAGATCTTTTTTTATCCTTTTTGTATTGTTGCTGGCTTTAGGCTCTTGCAACAATCCGGTGAAGGAAATTGATATTCAGGTTGAGGAAGAA
>RZYP01000331.1 GCA_009930275.1 Negativicutes bacterium | reverse complement strand
CATCAGAAGACGCATTACTAAAGGTATTATTACCAGTGCCGCAGTTGCCTGTTTCCAGAATGAACGTTCACGGAACATGCACCTTAAGACAAGGATTAGAACCAGCAACAGTATCATGCGATAAATAAGTGTCATGTAATTAATCCTCCCTTATCAAAAGATGAATGCTGCAATCGGAGCACTTATTGCAATTACAGCAATGCCCCAAAGAGCTATAAGAATTGCCGGAAGAAGACAGGCTTTTAATACTTTAAAATAATTCTCTTCTTTTACTACTTGGGCTGCGAATATCCCGGCAAGTGCTGTAGGCGGCATGAGATCCCCTAGCGAGGCGATCAGGCTTAGTGCAGAGACCACGATTATTGAGTTATGCTGTAACAGAGCAAGAAGGAATGGAACGCCGAGCACGGATGCAGAGCCAAAGGATGAAACTGCCCCAAACAACGGCATTGAAACTGCAATTGCCGCATACAATAACCAGGAAGGAAGGCTTAACGCAGATACAACAATAAATCCCTGTACACCTATCAATGTCATGATCTGGATAAACATACCAACTCCCATCAGGATTCCCATTACGGGAAGAGCATCGTCAACTGCATCTGTGGCAGTTTTTAAAACATCAAACTTAACTCCCGAAAGTAGGCCCGAAAACGATGATACGAGAAAAATAACAGGCATTCCCATCCCTGGAATTTTTCCGGTCAAATACTGGTCCGTCGCGAATAATATTACCAGTACGATAACAGGCAACATAAGACGGAGAGTAAGTCGATTTTTTTGCATTTTATTCAAATGGTTTTCAAGAGCTTCCTCATCGGAAAACTTTCTGATATGCGGGAAAATCATGGTAAGTGCAAACAATATTCCTAGAGGGAAAGTGCAAATCATAAGTGGCAGTGCAAATCCTACGTAGGGAATATCTACGCCTGCGCAAATAATCATTGCGGGAATGCTGACAGGTGGTGCGATCATACCAAGCAACGCCCCAATGGACACGACAGCTGCCGTACGAACTTTTGTCATGCCCAGGGTCATGAGAAGCGGCGAGACAAGTGCACCTGTAGTAAGAACTGCAGCCGTAGATGATCCTGTGATCATTCCCGGCATCATTATTATGATCATAATACCAATGCTTAACAATGCTGGATAACTCCTAAAGCTACGAATCATCCACGCTGAAAGTGAATCAAGAAGTCCGGTCTCAAGAATCACTTTCATAAACATCATTGCAGTTGCTATTACAAGGATAGTATTAAGATATCCAAACTCACCTTCGACAAGATGGCGCAATGGGATACCTTCACCTGCCACAAGTGCGCCAGCCACTGCTGAGAGTACCATTGCAACTGCGATAGGAAGCTTCCAGACAAATGCACCGAAAGCAAATATCCCTATCATTAAAAGGGTGTAAAAACCCTCAGGCCAAAACCACTCCATAGCAGGCTACTTTGTAACGCCGTATCCTGCAAGCACTGCCTTTAGCGGTTCTTTTGCAGCGCTTACATTTGCAGCTTTTTTTACAGGGATATTTTTGGGCTTTGTGAGCTTATCGAATATTCCGTCCTTATTTGCTCCATCAACAAGAATGAGGATATTTGCATAGGGAACAGACGAGTTGATAAACAGGTCGGTAAGTGCGCCCCTGCGACCTTCTCCACCAACATGCATAACTATAATATTCATCTTTTTCC
>RZYP01000330.1 GCA_009930275.1 Negativicutes bacterium | reverse complement strand
CATCAGAAGACGCATTACTAAAGGTATTATTACCAGTGCCGCAGTTGCCTGTTTCCAGAATGAACGTTCACGGAACATGCACCTTAAGACAAGGATTAGGATCAGCAACAGTATCATTCGATAAATAAGCGTCATGTAATTAATCCTCCCTTATCAAAAGATGAAAGCTGCAATCGGAGCACTTATTGCAATTACAGCAATGCCCCAAAGAGCTATAAGAATTGCCGGAACAAGACAGGCTTTTAATACTTTAAAATAATTCTCTTCTTTTACTACTTGGGCTGCAAATATCCCGGCAAGTGCCGTAGGCGGCATGAGATCCCCCAGCGAGGCGATCAGGCTTAGTGCAGAGACCACGATAATTGAGTTATGCTGTAACAGAGCAAGAAGGAATGGGACACCGAGCACGGATGCAGATCCAAATGATGAAACTGCCCCAAACAACGGCATTGAAACTGCAATTGCCGCATACAATAACCAGGAAGGAAGGCTTAACGCAGATACAACAATAAATCCCTGCACACCTATCAATGTCATGATCTGGATAAACATACCCACTCCCATCAGGATTCCCATTACGGGAAGAGCATCGTCAACCGCATCTGTGGCAGTTTTTAAAACATCAAACTTAACTCCCGAAAGTAGGCCCGAAAGCGATGATAGGAGAAAAATAACAGGCATTCCCATCCCTGGAATTTTTCCGGTCAAATACTGGTCGGTCGCGAATAATATTACTAGTACGATAATAGGCAACATAAGACGAAGAGTTAGGGGGTGTTTTTGCATTTTTTTCAAATGGATTTCGAGAGCTTCCTCATCGGAAAACTTTTTGATATACGGAAAGATCATTGTAAGGGCAAACAATGCAGCTAGCGGAAAAGTGCAAATCATAAGTGGCAGTGCAAATCCTACGTAGGGAATATCTACGCCTGCGCAAATAATCATTGCAGGGATGCTGACAGGCGGTGCGATCATACCAAGCAACGACCCAATGGATACGACAGCAGCCGTACGAACTTTAGTCATGCCCAGGGTCATTAGAAGCGGCGAGACAAGTGCACCTGTAGTAAGAACTGCAGCCGTAGATGATCCTGTAATCATCCCCGGCATCATAATTATTATCATAATACCAATGCTTAACAATGCAGGATAACTCCTGAAGCTGCGAATCATCCAAGCTGAAAGGGAATCAAGAAGTCCGGTCTCAAGAATCACTTTCATAAACATCATTGCGGTTGCTATTACAAGGATAGTATTAAGATATCCAAACTCACCTTCGACAAGATGACGCAATGGGATACCTTCACCTGCGACAAGTGCGCCACCCACTGCTGACAGTACCATTGCAACTGCGATAGGAAGCTTCCAGACAAATGCACCGAAAGCAAATATGCCTATCATTAATAAGGTGTAAAAACCCTCAGGCCAAAACCATTCCATAGCAGACTACTTTGTAACGCCGTATCCGGCAAGCACAGCCTTAAGCGGTTCTTTTGCAGCACTTACATTTGCAGCTGTTTTAACCGGGATATTTTTGGGCTTTGTGAGCTTGTCGAATATTCCGTCCTTATTTGCTCCATCAACAAGAATGAGGGTATTTGCATAGGGAACAGACGAGTTGATAAACAGGTCGGTAAGTGCGCCCCTGCGACCTTCTCCACCAACATGCATAACTATAATATTCATCTTTTTCC
>RZYP01000329.1 GCA_009930275.1 Negativicutes bacterium | reverse complement strand
TCACTCCGATCGCTATCGAGCCAGGTCTTCGCTTCGCAATCCGCGAAGGCGGCCGTACCGTTGGTGCAGGCGTCGTTGCTGCTATCGAAGAGAAATAATACCAGCCATTAATGCTAAATTGACGAGGCCGGTCATGCAAAGACCGGCCTCGTGATTTTACTTAAACAGTTGTTGACATAAAGTGTCAGCTATGTTACGCTATATTAGCGACAATTTTAGAATAGTAGATTTTTAATGGTAAGAGAGGTGTGAAATAATGGCTAAGGCTGGAGCTCGCAACGGTATTACACTGGCTTGCACAGAGTGCAAACAACGTAATTACCAGACGAATAAGAATAAGAAAAACGATCCTGATCGTATTGAGCTTAATAAATATTGCAAATTCTGCAAAAAACACACTTTGCATAAAGAAACAAAATAATTTTTGTTTATAGCGGGTAGTGTTATTATGAGCTATTGGGCAAGGATGTGAAAAAATGGCCGTTTCGGACATGACAAACGTGAAAAAGGTTAACGGAGTGTCTCTTTTTTTGCGTGAAGTAAAGGTTGAACTGAAAAAAGTAACTTGGCCTACCAAAAAACAACTTATTGCGTACACCCTCGTTGTTTTTGTTACGGTTTTCATGATTGCAACGTTGATTTGGGTCATTGATTCCTTCTTCAGTGTCGCTTTCCGTTGGTTATTGAAAGGCTAAGACTCAAGGAGGTAGGGGGAGGTTAGCCCTTTCCCGCTGTATATGGAATCAGAAAAACGCTGGTATGTTATTCATACCTATTCTGGCTATGAGAATAAGGTAACTGCCAATTTGGAACGCAAGATTCACTCCCTGGGTATGGAAAATGAAATTTTCAACGTCCTGGTTCCTATGGAAGATGAAGTTGAGGTCAAAGACGGCAAAAAAAAGGTCACTTCTAAGAAAGTATTCCCCGGTTATGTTCTGGTGGAAATGATCGTGAATGACCGCTCTTGGTATGCTGTTCGTAATACCCCGGGTGTTACGGGTTTTGTCGGCTCAGGCTCAAAACCCACTCCACTAACCGATGCCGAGGTTACAAGGATACTTGGGCATATGGGTATTCCAAGCAAGCAGACTAAAATCGATATTAAGCTACAACAGTTGGTGCGTCTTACCGCCGGTCCATTTATGGGTTGCACGGGCAAAGTCGCTGAAATCAACGAAGAACGCGGTAAACTGAAAGTATTGGTTGAAATGTTCGGACGTGAAACGCCTGTTGAAATTGATTTTACACAAGTTGAAGAAACAGAATAATAAGGAGGTGTAAACAAATGCCGAAAAAAGTAATAAAAATGGTAAAATTACAGGTTCCTGCTGGCAAAGCTACACCGGCTCCACCGGTTGGTCCTGCGCTTGGTCAAGCTGGTGTTAATATCATGGCTTTTGTTAAAGACTTTAATGAACGTACGGCTAAACAAGCCGGCCTCATCATCCCGGTTGAAATTACCGTGTTTGAGGATCGTTCCTTTACTTTCATAACAAAAACGCCACCGGCTGCAGTTCTTTTGAAAAAAGCTGCAGGCCTTGAAAAAGCATCTGGCGAACCTAACAAGAAAAAAGTTGCTAAGCTCGGACGCGACAAAGTTCGCGAAATTGCAGAAAGCAAAATGGAAGATCTTAATGCTGCCGATGTTGAAGCTGCAATGAAAATGATTGAAGGCACAGCTCGTAGCATGGG
>RZYP01000082.1 GCA_009930275.1 Negativicutes bacterium | reverse complement strand
CATAAAGCTCAGACAAGTTTGCTTACTATGGAAGCTTCAGGTGATGATATTGCGTACAGCGTTACGATGATGCATGGACAGGATCACTTGATGACAACATTGCTGCTTAGGGATTTGATGAAACATATGATCGAATTGTATAAAAAAGGGAGCAACTAATTATGATGAATGCATTGATTGCACAAATTGAAAAAGCCAAACCTTTTTTTGAGAAAGTATCGCGTAATATCTATCTACGCGCCATACGTGATGGCTTTATCTCAGCGATGCCTGTTGTTCTGTTTTCAAGTATTTTCTTATTGATTGCATATGTTCCTAATATCTTCGGTTTCTCATGGAGTGCATCGACTGAAGCTTTGATTATGAAACCATACGGATATACAATGGGGATTTTAGGCGTTTTGGTTGCCGGCACAACTGCGAAGTCTTTAACGGATTCCTTCAACAGAAAGCTGGAAAGCACCAATCAAATTAACTTCCTTTCCACTATGCTGGCTTCCATATCCGGTTTCTTACTCCTTGCTGCGGATGCAGTTGAGGGCGGTGGATTTGCAAACGGATTCTTAGGAACAAAAGGACTATTGACAGCGTTTCTTGCAGCGTTCATTACTGTGAACATCTATAATATCACTGTGAAAAATAATGTGACAATCAGGATGCCGGAAGAAGTACCACCAAACATTTCACAAGTATTTAAAGATATCATTCCTTTTACCTTAGTGATTGTCGTCCTTTATGGTTTGGATATAGTGACCAGAAATATTATGGGGACGAATGTGGCGGAGTCCATCATTAAGTTATTCGAGCCACTGTTCACAGCGGCTGATGGCTACTTGGGCATTACAATCATATTTGGTGCCTATGCACTGTTCTGGTTTGTCGGGATACATGGACCCTCTATCGTTGAACCTGCTATTGCAGCGATTACGTATGCGAATATTGAAACAAATTTCCAACTTTTACAGGCTGGACAGCATGCAGATAAGATTCTGACATCCGGAACGCAGATGTTTATCGTTACAATGGGTGGTACAGGTGCAACTTTAGTTGTTCCATTCATGTTCATGTGGTTATCAAAATCAAAACGGAATAAGGCGATCGGCAGAGCGTCAGTCGTTCCGACTTTCTTCGGGGTTAATGAGCCAATTTTATTTGGAGCACCTATCGTTTTGAATCCGGTATTCTTTGTTCCATTTATTTTTGCACCAATTGCCAACGTATGGATTTTCAAATTCTTCGTTGATGTTCTTGGGATGAACAGCTTTAGCGTGAATTTGCCTTGGACAACACCAGGTCCTTTAGGGATCGTTATCGGAACAGGATTCGGGCTGATGTCACTTGTTCTTGCTCTTACATTGATTGTAGTGGACGTAGTGATTTACTACCCATTCTTTAAAGTCTACGATGCACAAATTCTTGAAGAAGAAAAAGCTGGAGTATCATCTACGGATAGTTTGAAAGAAAAAGTTGAAGGCAGCTTTGATACTAAAAAAGCCAAAGCGGTCCTTGCAAGTGTTGAAGCGAACGAGAATGATCCGGAAGTTTTTGAGAATAAAATAACGGAAGCTAAAAACGTTCTTGTCCTTTGTGCCGGCGGTGGAACAAGTGGCCTTCTTGCTAATGCTTTAAATAAAGCTGCGGCTGAATATGGGGCTCCTGTAAAAGCAGCAGCAGGTAGCTATGGGGCGCACATGGATATCATGAAAGACTATGATTTAGTCATCCTGGCACCTCAAGTGGCTTCGAATTACGAAGATATCAAACAGGATACTGATAGATTGGGCGTTAAACTTGCTAAAACGCAAGGAGGTCAATACATTAAATTGACCCGTGATGGCCAAGGGGCTCTTGCATTTGTTCAAGAACAATTCGAAGACTAGACGGGAGGTTATAATATGAAGAAGTTACCAAAAGATTTTATTTTCGGTGGCGCAACAGCAGCCTATCAAGCTGAAGGGGCGACACAAACAGATGGAAAAGGCCGTGTAGCTTGGGATACTTATCTTGAAGAAAACTATTGGTATACAGCAGAGCCAGCCAGTGATTTTTATCATCGTTATCCTGTGGATCTAGAACTTAGTGAAAAATTTGGTGTAAATGGCATTCGAATTTCCATAGCATGGTCACGTATTTTTCCGACTGGTTTTGGTGAAGTAAATCCTAAAGGCGTTGCATACTATCATAATCTCTTTTCAGAATGTCATAAACGTCATGTAGAACCTTTTGTCACGCTGCATCATTTTGATACTCCTGAAGTGTTGCATTCAGATGGAGACTTCTTAAATCGTAAAAACATTGACCATTTTGTAGATTACGCTGAATTCTGTTTTAAAGAATTTTCAGAAGTTAACTATTGGACTACGTTCAACGAAATAGGCCCGATAGGTGATGGTCAGTACTTAGTGGGTAAATTCCCACCAGGGATTAAGTATGATTTTGAAAAATTATTCCAATCCCATCATAATATGATGCTTGCACATGCAAGAGCTGTCAAGCTTTATAAGGATAATGGATATTCAGGAGAAATTGGTGTCGTTCATGCACTTCCAACAAAGTACCCTTATGATCCATCTAATCCAGGTGATGTTCGAGCAGCAGAATTGGAAGACATTATTCACAATAAATTTATTCTTGATGCCACTTACTTGGGTAGGTACTCTCAAAAAACGATGGAGGGTGTCAATCATATTCTCTCCGTAAATGGTGGCAAGTTAGACCTTCGTGAAGAAGATTTTGAAATTCTTGAAGCAGCTAAGGATTTAAATGATTTTCTAGGCATTAATTATTACATGAGCGATTGGATGCGTGCCTTTGATGGTGAATCAGAAATTACGCATAATTCAACCGGAGCTAAAGGCGGATCTAAATATCAGCTAAAAGGTGTCGGAAGAAGAGAGTTTGACGTAGATGTTCCACGAACTGATTGGGACTGGATGATCTATCCACAAGGCTTATATGATCAAATGATGCGGGTCAAAAATGATTATCCTAATTATAAAAAAATCTATGTTACTGAAAATGGCTTAGGTTATAAAGATGAATTCGTAGATGGTACAGTCAAGGATGATGCACGTATCGATTATGTTAAAAAGCATTTAGAGATCATTTCAGATGCCATAACAGCAGGTGTGAACGTGAAAGGTTATTTCATATGGTCATTGATGGATGTTTTCTCATGGTCAAATGGCTATGAGAAACGCTATGGATTATTCTATGTGGATTTTGAAACACAGGAACGTTATCCGAAGAAAAGTGCATACTGGTATAAGAAGTTGGCAGAAACTCAGATAATCGAATAGTACGTTTATTCATAAATATAAAACAAGAGAGCTATATGAAAATATACCTCTCTTGTTTTTTTGTCGTATTGTCCGGTACCACGGGTTTCAACCCTTCAACGAACCTTCATCTCCGTTGCAACCTGGATTCCCGCCAACACATAACTATGCAGGCGGGGTGATGCCTAGTGCTTCGTAAATTTGTTTTTGCTTTGTAAGAACCTCACCGACCCTAAGGTCGTAGCCTGGATACTCAAAACATTCTATAATATCAAGTTTATCCAAGGCAGACTGAATCGTATAGTTTTGATAAAGTTCTGCTTCATGCATGTGTTTTTTGAGATAAGATAAATATATGAGCGCGACAAATGCAACGAAGAGTTTTCCGTCAAGGCTTTTCTCAGATGACACCAATAGGCGGCGAAGATTTAAGCGGTCTTTAATATTACCAAAGGCTTTCTCGATGAGATCTTTGTTTCTGTATAATTCCAGTGCGGCCATGGCATCCATCTTTTCGTTGGATATCAAAGTGAAGTAGCCATAATAACGTTTTGTCGCCTTCACTGCATCTTCTATAACAGTAACCTGTAAGCCACGAATCGGAGTTTCTTTAATTTGGAAATACTGCTTGTAGAATCGCTCATGTTTCGCAACACGTTTGCCACTCAGAATCTCCTTCCGCATAGCCATAAGTTTACGATCGAAGTTGGTTTCATCTTCAGCAAACTTATCGATGTTGAAGTAAATGTGTAAATAAACCCGCTTTTTATCTGTGAGAACATCCTTCTTGTAGGGGCGTTCTTGCTTATATTCCCATTCTGAAAGGACAGTCTTGGAATACAATTCATGCTGCTCATCGAAGTTCTCGAAAGAACGGAAGTTGTCATAAACGGTATCGATTGCTTTGCGTGCAAAGCAATTGCTTGTCTGAATCGCAACAATGAATTTCAAGTGATCCTTAAGAAGGCCGTTGACATTCGCCTCGCTATAAAATCCACGGTCCATGACCAGTTTCACTTTATCAAAGCCGAGAACTGCAAAATCCGCTAGAAGATTTTGAACAGTCCGCACATCCGGAATGTTGCCGGCTAGCTTTCGATAATAGAAAGGAAGACCGGATTTTTCACCGAATACGAGTGCCAAGTTAATCTGAGGCAGTCTATCGTCTTCCTTGTTTTTGCCATATTGAGCTTGGCGAAGCGTTTGGGAATAACTGGACACTGAGGTAGTATCATAAGCCCAGTATTCATCTCCGGAGCGTCGTTTCTCCTGAAGCATAAAGAACTTTGTTCTTTCTTCTTCAGAAATATCTGAAAAAAGTTCACTGCTGCGCTGTGAAGAAATATTTTTATCATAGGGATGCTTATGAAGTGTGCTCCATTTTTCAAAACGAAAAAGCGGGGATTCAGATTCAAGAATCATATAGTAAGCAATGGATTGGATTTGTTTGTAGCTAGCGGGAAAGCATTGCTTAAGATCTTCTGTTAGACCCAGTTTTTTACCAATCTCATCCAGTAGATATGTGGTACCGTAAAACCTGCGGCTAGCTATTTCGATAGGTACCGGTCCTGGTTTCCTTGAGTTAGCAGCTTCCGGATCCTCCTTGTGTTTTCTGCCACGACCATCGGTCGGAATGATTTCTCCTGTATTAGAATCACGCTTACCGATCAGTGTGCGTTTCGCCCGGGGTTGTTTCTTTTCCTTATCCCAATAGGATATGGATTCGTAAACATAGGTAATGCCACTTCGTTTATCAAACTGGTTTATAATAGCCATTCTGCCGCCTCCTAGTTATGTATAGTATAACACATAACTAGGTTTATGTAATGGCGAGAGTGTTTAAAACCTATTAATATCAATGGTTTCAGCTTTTTTTTGTTAAATCATAGTTAGGTGTTTCGGGAATGCAGGTTGTTAAGAATACAGTTTTAATATAACCATTTTGAATATTTTTAAATTATTCCCCGACTTGTCCATCCCCATCTCGGTCATCCATGTATGGATACAACCAATGACTACTATAAATCGGCATGGCGTACCCTGCATTTTTCGCTTCTTGGATCGTGACTTGTCCATTGCCGTTCGTATCTACAGCAGATACGTCTCCTCCAGCAGTTTCGGTAGGCGCAGCGAATGTTGCTATTCCAGAACTGTCAGGAGTTGAGCTAGCCTCTCCTGTTAGCCCTTGTGCTGCATTGTATTCATCTGGGTTAACATTTTGGAATTCATCTACTACTTGGTATCCATTAATCGTATACGTGTATTTATAATAACTTGGAACTTGTGTAGTTGTATCTGGGTAGGTAATGATCGCCTCAAAATTAGTGGCCCCACCTGCTTGTACAATGTTTCGTTCCATATAAGCCTGATCCCCATGACGATTCAGCACACTGTCTTGTGGTGTTATGTTATAGGCATTGGCCACACCCCCTAAGGAGTCTGCTATAACATGTCCTTCGTCGAGATTTGCGTTCTCTGTGCCCGGCACTTTTGCTTCGTCATCATAATAACGTCCTTCAGAATTGACTGGTTCAGTGGCATTATCTTGCAAAATGATTTCTGCTGCAACAACTCGAACCAATTGCCCATATTCATTTGTATAGGCCCAATATTCCCTGTCACCAAAACCGATATCAACGACAACATTTGCTGTACGATAGCCTGACAAGTCCCCGCCGTACACTTCGATTAATGTATAGCCATCAAATGATACAGATGACTGGGGTTCGGCACTTTCAGAAGCATCCGAAGGAACTACCGAGTCTGAATATACTTCCTCGATTTCTTTACTTTCTTCCGTATCAGTAGGTACTGAAGCCACTTCAACGCTAGATTCGATCGAACTAGACGCCTTTATTTCTTCTGTTACTGCTTCTGTCGGGGTACACCCACTGAGCAACAGTATACTGCTCATAGTCCACAATAACTTTCTTCCTTTTATCATGTGATTCACTCCTTTTAAGTTGAAATTAAAAAGAATCCTATCTTCATAGGATTCCAGATATTTTCTTGAAATATTAGTCAGTTATCGTTTCCGGAGAATCATATGTGACCCATGAAAGAACAAGCTGACCGCTATTGTTATATATCTGCCACTCTATTCTAAATGTTTCTAGGCTTTCCTTAAATTTAAAAGCTATCAAAACACCGGAAATTTTATCTAGTCCAGAAATGTTAATATTTACAAGGTCGTTCAACGTGGAATTTGGATTTGATATTGAATAAGGGCCAATAAATTCAACGAAATCTTGATTATTTAATAGCTTATCTTCATTTAAATATGTAGCTATATACCCTATTCCTTTTTCAGAAACCTTTATTTTTTGATTATTGGTACTCGCTTTTTTTATAAATGAAGTTAGATGAGATCCAATAGTAATCAATCCATAGAGATTTACAATTGAGGTAACGAAAGGCCCAGTTAATAAATCAATTATTTCTGTTGCCAGGCCAGCTAATTCACCGATAGCTGCTGATTGATGGCTTATTTGTAATTTCAGCGGACTATCATTTTTATCAATTTCAGACTGCATAAAATCTTCAATGTTAGAATTTTCTGTTTTATAAATGGTGAGTAAAGGTTCATCGTAATGAGGATTTTTTTTACTTTTAATACCAGGACCACCTGCCATAAATTGTCACCATCCGTTTTTTTATTTTTGTAATTCTTATATCAAATGAAGACATAATAGCTTCTAAATAAATTTAAATTGCTAGTATCATTTGTTGAATCGAATTTTTATGGCTTGGATCATTAAGTCGAAGTTTTCGTCGTCAAGGCCAGCGAAGGTATCACATAAATCGGCTTTGTAGTGTCCATTGTATAAATTAAATGCCGCCAAAACTAATTTGCGTGAGCTGCTGCTTAAGTCTACTTCTCCATTTTCTAGGGATTCCGGTTTAATAGAGTGTTCCTTGAAATCATATAGGTGCGTCACTTTTCTGTATAAGTCGTCAGTTGAGAAGATAAGAAACAGAGCTTTACGCTCAACATCGGTTTCACTGGTCTTGTCCTTAATAAGTAGCTCTGTGTAATTGTCGTTGTACATATTTTCCCCTCATTTCTATTCAAAAGTCATCCTGTATTTCACAACAAGGACCTATTTTGGCATTTATTGCTTCAATCAGTTCTTCTATTTTTCTTTTAGCAGTATCTGAATAGGTAGGGCTAAATATGGATTCATAGTCTAATATATATGTTTCTTGGTCATATACCACATTATCTGCATAATAATCCCCTAAATAGACATCCTCACGGGTAAATGGATCGAATCCCTCCAGCTGTTCAAGGACTATCTGTTGCATGATTTGCTCGGCTTCCGTCGCTTTGACAATTTTGTATGGGGACTCTCCTATCCATATTTCTACAATGGCATACTGATCGCTGATAATACCTTCTGCTTGTAGCGCGGACCATAAGGCGCTATTGCTATATATATGATTGTTGTATTGAACGTCCATCTCGTTATTGCCTCCTCATCACAT
The DNA here is from genome assembly GCA_009930275.1 of Negativicutes bacterium. The sequence continues at coordinate 545 of RZYP01000082.1, read as the reverse complement.
TTGAGCTAAATTCTATGCTAGTATTATACCGCATCTTGTTAAACAAAAATGTCTATAATCACGAAAGACAGTTTGTTTTAGTTATTCAGGATTAGGAGCTATTTACTGGCCAATGAGCGTAATAAATCATCAATGTGATCATTGATGACAACCAAACGGTTTTTCAGTAATTGTCCTTTTTTGGTAAGTACCAAATTGCCACCCTGGTTCTGGAATAATGTAACTTCCAAATCCGTTTCGAGATAGTGGATATGCTGCGTAATCGCTGGTTTTGATAGGCACAGTTCTTCCTCAACCTTTGCATAGTCTAAGGAATCCGCTAAAACTAGGAAGGTTTGGTAACGATAGTCAATCATGAAATCACCCTTTCATTTCTTAATGATGGCTTACCGGCAAAATAAATCTGAAATCACCTTAAAATGCGTTATTTCGGACGTGTTTTTTCTGAATAGAAGGATAAAACGTCCCAAAAACCCCTTTTTGTCTGAATCAATGGAAGGATTTCTTACTTTACTTTACCTGAAGTCAGATAGTAAAGATAAAGG
>RZYP01000328.1 GCA_009930275.1 Negativicutes bacterium | reverse complement strand
ACTTTTTTGTTGACTTTTAGGCCTAACTACGTTAAAATATCTATGTTGTACCACATAAGACAGGTCATAAACGCATATAAGCTACCTTATTAGTGAGTCCTCAAGAAAATATTAAGGAGGTAAGAACATGTACGCAGTTATTAAAACAGGTGGGAAACAAGTCCGCGTTGAACAAGGTCAAGAAATTTACGTTGAAAAACTTGATGTTGAAGCAGGTAGTTCCTATGAGTTCACTGATGTGTTAATGATCGGTGGCGAAAAAACTGTGATTGGTACGCCAATCGTTACTGGTGCGAAAGTCATTGCAAAGGTCGAAAAACACGGCCGCGGTCCTAAGATTATTGTATTCAAATACAAAGTCAGAAAGAAATACCGTAAAAAACAAGGACATCGCCAAGCATACACAAAACTTGTGGTTGAATCCATCGTTGCCTAGAAATGATTAATTCAGTCTTTGTGTATCAAAAGAAAATGCTTAAAGAAATTAAAGTCAGTGGACATGCCAACTATAAAAAAATAGGTGAAGACATTGTCTGTGCCGCTGTAAGTACAGCCACACAAGTGACTTATAATGCCATTGAGCACTTAAAACTCGACCACTTGGTCGATTGCAAAGTAAGTGAAGGATTCTTCAGTCTTCGAGTCAAAGAAGAAAATACAATCATCTTAGCACTCTTAGATAACTTAGAATACACACTTAATGACTTAGAAAAACAATATCCAAAATATATGAAAAATCAGAAGGAGGGATAACATGTTAAAATTAAACATTCAGTTATTCGCATCGAAAAAAGGTGTAGGTTCGACTCGTAATGGTCGTGACTCCCAGTCGAAAAGACTCGGTATGAAACTTTCTGATGGTCAATATGCAACCGCAGGTTCCATTATTTACCGTCAAAGAGGTACGAAAATTCATCCAGGTCTCAATGTGGGTCGTGGTGGCGATGATACATTATTCGCTACGGTTTCAGGTAAGGTTAAATACGAACGCCTTGGCCGTGATCGCACACAGGTATCAGTTTACGAAGGATAACGAACCGTTATCCTTTTTTTATCCAAATAAAGAGGTGTCTAAATGTTTGTCGATGAAATCGCAGTAGAGGTTTATGGTGGTAAAGGTGGGAACGGTTTAGCCGTTTATCGTCGTGAAAAATATGTTGAATATGGTGGTCCATGGGGCGGCAATGGCGGTCATGGTGGATCGGTTGTTTTTGTTGGCGATGAAGGTATGTCAACGCTTTATGACTTACGCTTTAAGCGTCATATTAAAGCGAAACCTGGTCAAAACGGAATGACTAAAGGGATGCATGGTAGAAGTGCTGAAAACACATACGTTAAAGTACCTTTAGGAACCATTGTCTTTTCTGAAGATAAAAAATTCAAAATCGGTGAAATTACAAAACACCAAGAAGAATTAGTCGTGGCACAAGGTGGTAAAGGTGGTAGAGGTAATATCGCATTAGCAACTTCCAAAAACCCTGCACCAGATTATGCTGAAAATGGTGATCCTGGGGTTTACCGTAAAATTGTCGTTGAACTGAAAGTATTAGCTGATGTGGGACTCATTGGTTATCCATCCGTTGGAAAATCAACGTTTTTAAGTGTTGTATCAAATGCGAGACCAAAGATTGCTGAATATCCTTTTACGACCTTACAACCGAATTTAGGGATGGTAAACATCGGTGAAGAAGCATTCGTATTAGC
>RZYP01000327.1 GCA_009930275.1 Negativicutes bacterium | reverse complement strand
ACATATCGTTTCGGGCAAGACGGGGATGGGTGAAACACCTTCTATCCCTTCAAAGATTTGATGACGCTCAATCTCGGTTCTTTCAACATCTTTGTAATAAGCGAGTAGAAACCCTTTCACCCACGCTCCCGTTTTTGTCTTAGCCCTGTGTATCATACTATTCTAAACATTAGTAAACGAAACGTTATAAGCAAATTACCCTCAGCTATAAGCCGACCGCACAATGCAATCAGCTTATAACACGGGATAAGAAGAAATTTAAACCTTTGCCACCGCACGTTGGTATGATTTAACAACAACTTCTTCCATTTCAAAAAATTCAATTGTAACATCGCAGTCCTCACAACTTGAACTTTCGGAAAACAAATTTGTAATGTGTCTTATTCCAAGTGGCTTTCCGTAAATTTCTACTACCGAAATTGATGTTTCATACCATCTGTGAGTATCTACATCTAAGCCACTTTTTAATTGTTTGAAATTTCCTTTGAAGTGGTCATTCCAAATTTGTTCAGGCAAGTTTTCTGCCCAGTCCATTGATGTTTGAACAATCTTTAATCCTTGTAGTTGTTCAAGTAGTTCGTTGAATTTTTCCATTATATTTTGTTTTATATTTGAATGTGGTCTTTCACCTGCCCACAAAAAAAGGTTTAAACTTCTCTTAGCCCGAAACCGTTAGTTAATCATTGTGTCGCCAAAGGGGAATACCTTCCTTACGGCTGTTTCGCTCCCTTCAAGCCAATCGAGCTTATTCGGAGTAATCATCACTTGGACTTGAACATCTACGTCATCCATTGTCATCACCGCAACAGAACAAGCGGTAGAGTGTCTTTCGATGCCCAGCTCCCTTAGTCTCTCCAATGCCTGAAACATCGCATTTATAGCGGATTCGGCTATGTCATTTACCAACTCGTCTTCCATGCTTTCCTATTGATAATGTGAACCACAACAAGTGAAACAGAAACGCTCCATAACCCCAGCCAATGGCAATAATGGGAGTAATATCTCCGCCATCAACCCTCACCGGGAGTCTCTGAAGTTTCATCTTCACTTTGTACCTCCCTATCCAAAACTTCTTTCGCTTCATATTCTGATTTTAGGTTTTCGAGTATTTCTTCTTCTGATTCGTCTTCTTCGCTTGCTTCTACGTTCATCAAGTCTGTTGTCAGCTCGGTGTATTTCTCCCTGAACTGAGCATTGGTGAACAAATGCTGTGTCGAGTAGAGCATGTAGGTCATATACTCAACTGACTTTAAGTCTCCCTTTGCTTCGTCTGTCGTTTTTGCGACATATCCATCCTCGGTGCGTTTTGTCTCCGAGAGGAACGATAAGAACAGGTGGTACTCAAATGTGGTGTTGCTGAATACATACTTTCTCATCTTGTGAATATAGTCCTCTACTTCTACCTTGTCATCGCTTATGCGCACCTCGAACGCCCCGAAGCGGTGCTTAATCTTTGTCTGTCTGCTATTTACTTTCTTTGCCATGTTCATGAATTTTTTGTGCGAAGTCTCTATTTACTTTTGCCATAGTATCGGTTAGAACGGTATGCAACCCTCTTATTATTTCTGTGTAATACTCGCCCATCTCTTCACCTATGTAATACTTCCCGAATTTATTCCCTATTCCTATCTCTGCTTGTTGAGCAATCGCTTCGCTCGCCCCCTTTAGCTTATAGTATATTTTTTTATACCTCTCGACCCTTTC
>RZYP01000326.1 GCA_009930275.1 Negativicutes bacterium | reverse complement strand
TGTATTTCTGATGCCGTGAGGGTATCGTTGCCGTTTGCAGCGATCGGTATTTTTTTGGCTGTGTATCTGACACGCAGGAAAAATATCAGGATATCGATCCCCATATTCAGAGAAATTAAGGAAAATATAGCATTTTCCATGATATTTACCCAGACCGGAATACTGTTAAAGTCAGGTATGTCATTAACAGAGGCTCTTAAGCTCACAGAACCGCTTGATCCCGTCAAGGGACGTCTTGAAGTTGTTTCGGACAATATAAAAAAAGGCTATCGTTTTTCACAGAGTCTTGAAAAACAGGGGTCTTTCCCGGAAGAGATCGTTTCTGTGGTAAGAGTGGGGGAAAGCGGCAGGGATTTGCCTGACGGACTTCTAAGACTCGGGAACAGTTGCTGGGATATTGCGCAAACTTCGATGCAGCGATACGCTACCCTTGCAGAACCTCTGATAATACTTGGTATGGGGTTTATAGTGGGTTTTGTTGTGATAGCGGTGCTGCTGCCGGTATTTGACCTATCGACTCTTGCTGTTGGCTGATTTCGGCAAGTGCCAGTATTATTTCCCTGTCAGACGGAAGCTCCCCTATTTTTACAGGGGATAACGCTGCTTCTTTTTCTATTTCATCAATACTGTGGTCAATATAAACAGATCTTATATCAAATGTCCTTGACGCAACCCTCTTGTAAAAATTACCGTTGTACTGAATTATACATGTGTCATCTTTGGGTACGCATGTCATAAATACAGCGGATACCCTGTTCATTTCTGCATAGTCCTGCATAATACAGGAACCTATCTTAAGCATTGAAACCGCATAGGGCAGAGTCACCCCCGCACCTGTGCTGTCCCATACTATCCTGTCTTCCTTCAGGCCGGCAAGGGCAAGTTGTTCCAGCCTTTCCGCTTCATATCTCGCAGCGTAATATTCTGAAATTACAATATTGTAAGCAACCGCTGTATACCTTGCAATATCTGGAGCATTTTCGATAAATGCAAGAGGGTCCTTGAGCTGGTTTTGCGATATTATCGCAAGAAACTTTGGCACCACCGAACTTTTAAAATAATAGCTGCCCATCTGATATTTTATATTCGCTATCGAGGTTATATTCGAACAGTACCTTTGCATCTCTTCAATAATATCGGGTTTTTTGACCCTTTCGGCCATTACGCCACAGAAAAAGTCAACGAAATCTGAACGGACCATTGCTTTTCCAAGGCTCATTTCGTCCTTATAGCCTGCGCCCACCAGATCTATTATCTTCATTTTGAATTTTTCCGTATCCATAATCAGTCTCAGGCTTCCCAGAAGGCTTTTTGTCAGTTTTTCGCAATCATAAGGGGGGTCCCTGTTAAGAAGGACATACTTGCGCATTTATACCTCTCCCCGTAAAAATTTAGACTTTTCCTGCCTGTTTAATATACGGGGCAGTAATCAAATAATCCATTAAAAGGGTATTTCGAAAAGGTTCAGAAAGACGAGGGAAAGTACCAGATCGCCCATATATTACCTGCAAAATGAAAAAAGACAGAGGGCCATATCGATCCATAACGTTCTTTCATCCATCCCATAACCATGCCGGGAAAAAATACAGAAAGTGAAATGATATGGGGGACGGCGATAAGGTGCAGCGGGGCAAATATCAGGTTTACCGCCGTTACGGCTGCCGCCGGTCCCATTTTTTTACGGAACAGAGGCTGTAGCCATCCCCG
>RZYP01000325.1 GCA_009930275.1 Negativicutes bacterium | reverse complement strand
GACTTTCTTGGTAACGAAAAAGATGCGTTCCTGAAATACCCTGATATTTACGAAGAGATTCCATATTCGACTAAAGTAGCCGTTAAAACACCAAAAAGAAAACGTCCACCTCGGCTGGATGAGAACGGTAATGAAATTCCCAAAGGTATGCCTAAGCCTCGTGGACAAAACTCGGTTGCCGATATGATGATTCGCTTTCGCAGTTTCATCATTTGGGCACAAGATAATGGATATACGACGAACAATCCGTTTAAGAATTTTACCGTTGGCGAAATTGTGTATGGAACGCCCATATACATCAGCAATGATGAGCGAAACAGACTTTTAGACGCCGATTTTTCTGATGATAAAGAATTGGAAACCCAACGCGATATTTTTGTTTTTCAATGCCTGACAGGTTGCCGTGTCAGTGATTTATATAAAATGACGTACAAGAGCATTATTGACGATGCCATCGAATATATCCCAAGAAAAACAAAAGAAGAACGAGCAATAACCGTTCGCGTTCCATTAAACAACACCGCAAAGTACCTGATTGAGAAATATAAAGATTACGAAAGAGGAAGTTTGTTTCCGTTCAATACAGAGCAAGACTATAATCGTAAAATAAAAGAGGCTTTTCGAAAAGCCGGACTTGACCGTATGGTTACGGTTCTTGACCAGCAAACCCGTGAGGAAATTCAAAAACCTTTATACGAGGTGGCTTCTTCTCATATGGCGAGACGCAGTTTCATTGGGAATATCTATAAAAAAGTCAAAGATCCGAATCTGGTCGGAGCTTTAAGTGGCCATAAAGAGGGCAGTAAAGTTTTTGCACGATACCGGACGATTGATGACGATATGAAAAAAGAATTAATCGGTATGTTGGAATAAATCAGTACATTTGTAGAATATAGGATGCGCCTCGGGCAAGTTCAAGCGAGCTTGCCTTTCCTCTCGGCTTTCACTATATTTGTTTTAAACTTCAGAACGTAACATGATTACAAAAGATGAAATAAGAGACCTGTTGAAAGATATTGAAAACGAACGTGTAGAAAGAACAATATCGACAAAGGATACCGATAAATTCGCAAGGGCTGTTTGTGCCTTTGCAAATGACCTGCCTAACAAACGACTTCCGGGTTATCTCATTATCGGAGCTTACGATGACGGTTCATTGAATGGGTTAAAGGTAACGGATGAGCTTTTAAGAAATTTGGCCGGATTACGTTCTGATGGAAACATATTGCCTCAACCGGCACTGATGGTCGAAAAGTTTTCATTTCCTGATGGCGATATCGCCGTTGTCGAAGTAAAACCGAACAAGAATACTCCCGTGAAATATAAAGGAACGGTGTATATCCGTATCGGGCCGAGGCGGGGGGAAGCAAATGACGAAGAATTAAGAATTCTTCGTGAAAAAAGCGAAGTAAAATCACAAACATTCGATACTACTCCGTGTTTGCATACTACCATTGATGATTTGGATCTGGATCTGTTCAAATCTGAATATCTGCCCAAAATGGTAAGCGCTAACATATTAAAAGGAGATAAACGGGGGATTAAGCAACAATTGGCATCCTTAAAGTTGTTTGATCCGGCACAAGACTGCCCGACAGTTGCCGGCATCCTACTCATTGGAAAAGATCCATCGCATATTCTTTTTGGGTCGTATATACAATATGTTGAATTTGCAGGAAAAAGTATAACCTCTAAAGTGATAAATGAAAGA
>RZYP01000324.1 GCA_009930275.1 Negativicutes bacterium | reverse complement strand
ATATAACTGTATACACCAATCTGCTTAAAGAAGTCGTCATATTTGTTTATGACATCACAGTATCGACGATACAATCTATTTCGACGCATGTACTCCCAATACCAAAAGGCAACACGTTTTATGCGTTCAACGTCATCAATTTTTTCTTTTGACGGTAGATTTTTCTGATCAGTCCCCATGACTTGCTCGTAGCAAGCAAAAATATGGGTTGCCAAGTTGGCAAGGCTCGATTTCAAGGAATTTTGGAAAAAATCAGAAAAATCGATGCTGAAAATCACAGGAGTCTGTGAATTTGGGCGCTGAGAAATCGTAATTAGCACTAGCTATACTGAAATAGCTTGAATTTTTTGATGAAACTGATCCTGGCGGGGTCAAATTCTGACATGCTGGACACTTGGCTTCCTCTAGGTTCGTCTTATTCGCGGAGATGGTGACTTTTCAGGATTTTCCACTTCAGGGGGGCATTTTTGCTCTTGGTGTCCAAAAATCATATGGTGAGACTTTTAAACTTCCCACTTTTACACCAAAAATTGCAAAAAATTGATATAAATTTCCCACTATTTAGAATTTTGAAGAGGCGAAGGGAAAAGATCAGGGGCAAAATCCCCCTAATGGGTGGTTAGCCTGGATGATCGGTCATAACGGCGGAATTCGAGGAGGGAAAGACGGCGTCTTAGCCTTGGATTATTTGTAGGGCCATTTGTGGTAGCGTGTTTGCCTGGGCCAGCATGGCTACCGCAGATTGGGTAAGGATTTGCTCTTTGACAAACGCTGTCATCTCCTGGGCAACGTCAGCATCAGATATACGCGACTCGGCAGCCTGGAGGTTTTCAGTTTGGATCTGAAGATTGGTGATGGTGTTTTCAAGACGATTCTGGGTTGCTCCAAGGTTTGCCCTGATTTTGTCTTTGTAGACGATTGCGTCTGTGATTCTATCTAGTTGCAGCTGTCCTCTGTCTTGCGTTCTAACATCAAGGAATGGAGTTAATGTCCTGATCGAGATTGCGTATCCAGATGGATCATTAGGAGATATGCTGTTATTGTATGCTATTGCTATACCTCCACTATTTGTAACTGCAATGGATGGATTTGATTGATGTCCTGTCTCCTCTGTATTTACCATAAATTCTTCTCCAAGAAAGCTTCCGTTGTAGCTAATTATTTGCGCAGCTGTTTTCCATCCAGCATTGTCATTAAATCCTCCAGAATTATAGGTTACTATAAACGACCCATTTCCAAGATCTGTCATTGCAGGTTGATGTTGGTCGTGCTGTGTGTAGGTATTTACAGAGAACTCATCTTTGTAAACTGACCCGTCTTGATTATAAATTTTGGCAAATACTCCCCATGTACTATTACCCTCTTGCGCTAATGATGACCAAGCCGCAACGTATTTTCCGTCTGAGAGCCCTTGAACTGATGGCCAATTTTGAGTGTTTGCGGTGTGGGAATTGACTAGAAAATTGTTTCCAATTTTATTTCCCATCTCGTCAAACTCTTGACCATATATTCCATATCCACTTGTATCAAGACCGCCGCCACCACTTGAAAAAATGACAACGCTATGCCCGTTTTGTAGTCGAGTGATAGAAGGGGTAATATTTGAAGCGCCTACAGACTCCCCCGCAAAAACTCATGGTCATGCCACGCATGGCCACAGACCAAAATGGTCCAAAATGGATCGCCGGCGCTGAGTGAAAAATTTCCAGCC
>RZYP01000323.1 GCA_009930275.1 Negativicutes bacterium | reverse complement strand
CGTAATATGGATTACCAATACATTGCTTAATCAACGATATAATGCCATCTTTCATGTCAGTCGTATCCTTTACGCAAATTTACCATTTATGTTAACATTATGGCTAATCTAAATTGCTATGATTATACCTTATTTATTGGGTTATTCTGGGATGTCTTTTGATTTGTGACTGAGTGTCATGTTCAACCTAATAATTGACGAGAAACAAGATTTGAACCTTGAAAAAATACTTATAGGATCACGCAAAAAATAAGAGGAAAGCCCCTTAAATGGTAAAATTTGCAATAGCGACAAATCATGTAATATCAATTATTAAGAGGGTTTTTCAATGGTCGATATTATAGCAAGTATAATAAATACTGGCACGTCTTTAAATCATTTATCGACAATTTCTTTTCCATAATAAATATATCCACAGTAATCATTCGTAAGCCAAGGGGCAAATTATCTCCTCACAGAGTGATTCAACAAATTTAACCGTCATAGTGTAACTAGATTGCAGAATAGACCAAATTCAAGAAATTCAAGTGCAAGCTAACCTCAATCGCCTCTTGTGGTCCGTTTCCTTTTCACACTCTTATAACGTGATTCAAACTCATTGAGTATGGCTGAGAGGCGTTTGTCCAGGTAGGGAAGCGCGCAGTCTCGGATATCGGCGGGGATGCCGTAATAGGCTTCGGCGATGCTTCCGGTGATCGCACCGAGTGTGTCGCTGTCGCCGCCCAGTGAGACGGCGTTGCGTACCGCGTCCTCGAAGCCGGTCGATTCAAGAAAGGACATTATGGCCTGAGGGACGGTCTTCTGGCAGGTCTCGTTGAATGTGTATGCAGGGCGGATCTGATCCAGGGTAAAGTTCATGGGGTAGTAGTGCTTGTCGATGTGATCCCTTATTTCAGGTATGCTTTTCCCCTCGCGGGCTAGATAGATGGCGGCTGTTGTGGCTTCCGCGCCTTTAATTCCTTCCGGGTGGTTGTGCGTGACCTCTGTGACTATTTTGGAGAGGATTTTGGCTTCTTCAAGAGAAGATGCGGCAAATCCGCAAGGGCTGACCCGCATTGCCGCTCCGTTGCCGTAACTGTTGTAGGGTTTGGGGTCGTCCGTATACATCCACATGTAGAATTTTCCGCCGTAGCCGCAGTGGGGATAGGGCCTTCCGATCTTCTGAAGGTGGCCGGCGACAGTTTTCCTGAGGATATCCGGATCTTTTTTGCTTTCAAGTATAGCTTTGGCGACAGCTAGAGTCATTATGCTGTCATCCGTAACAAAGCAGTCACGCATGAAGAATTCAAAGTCTTTGGTTTTGATCCGGTCCCATTCGAACCTTGAACCGACGATGTCTCCTATTATCGCGCCAAGCATTTCAACACCCCGCTCAATTTTGTTTTGAAGGGTCTTTGGAATGAAATGAGGGAAACGAGGTTTACAATTATTGTGATAAGTATAGCATCAATACATTCAGCTTATACATAGATAAATCAATCGGCTGAAGAAATGATGCTCTTAATTATATTTTTTAATTCGTCTGACAATGGCATGTGATGCCCGCCTTTTACAACAATAAATTTCTTTCCTCTGCCGACAGCGGCTCTGGTTATCAAGTTGTGGTCGATGACATCGTCCTTGTCGCCGACAATAATTTCATAATCCCTTGAATTTGCCTGAAAAAAATGTCTGTTAAATAACTCAATATACTTTTTACACATAGCTTCATTTGCGCC
>RZYP01000017.1 GCA_009930275.1 Negativicutes bacterium | reverse complement strand
CCGCCTCAGCGGCGACTTGTATATAGTATCACTTCGCATTGACCTTGTCAACACATTTCTTGAAAAACTTTTTGAAGTCTTTCGCTTGATACCAGCCCCTCAAGTGGAGCTCTTATATATTATCACTTCGTTTTACATAACGCAAACCAGTATTCCGCTGTATTCAGGCTTCTTAAGCCATTTTTACGCGTTTTTCGCAAACATTATCACAAATTCGCTTTTATCCTCGGCTTTTCTATCAACTTTAGAGATAATCCGTATTATTATGGTTCATTAAGAGTATTTGTTCGCAACATCGGGAACAAACATGCAATAAATAGCAAAACGGCACCGGAAACCGGTGCCGTAGATAGAAATTATTTTTAAATTCAATATGAAGAGTTCTTACAGCTTATGGCGCATATGCGGGAATAAAAGCACGTCCCTGATAGAGACGCTGTCAGTCAAGAGCATTACAAGCCTGTCGATGCCTATACCAAGACCGCCGGTAGGAGGCAAGCCATATTCCAAAGCATTGATGAAGTCCTCGTCCATCATGTTGGCTTCTTCATCGCCATTAGCTCTTTCCTCAACTTGTTTTACGAAGCGTTCCCTCTGATCAATTGGATCGTTTAATTCGCTGAAGCCATTACACATTTCACGCCCATAGATAAAGGCCTCAAATCTGTCTGTTATCTCCGGATCAGCAGCACTGCTCTTCGCCAAAGGAGAAATTTCCTTTGGATGACCGGTAATGAAGGTAGGTTGGATCAACTTATCTTCGACATGTTCATCAAAGCAAGCGTTAATAATTTTGCCGACACCGAATGTTTTCTCAAAAGGAACATTGATGCGTTCGGCCATTTTACGGGCTTCTTCAATGTCAGTAACGCCAGTAAAGTCTTCACCGGTGTATTTAGCGACAGCTTCGATCATTGACAGCCTGTTCCATGGCGGAGTCAAATCTATCTCCTGTCCACCATAGGTGATTTTCATAGTACCCAGCACTTTTTGTGCTGTTTGTGAAATTATGGTTTCCGTCAAATCCATCAGGTCGTTATAATCAGCGTAAGCCTGATAAACCTCAACCATAGTAAATTCCGGATTATGCTTAATATCAATTCCTTCGTTGCGGAATACTCTGCCAAGCTCATAAACTCTTTCAAACCCGCCTACAATAAGCCTCTTGAGATAGAGTTCAGGTGCAACACGCATATAAAGTTCCATGTCAAGAGCGTTATGGTAAGTAATAAACGGACGGGCAGTAGCACCACCGGCTATCGCGTGCATGATCGGAGTCTCTACTTCAAGGAAGTCTTTGTCATCGAGAATCTCCCTGATGCTCTTAATAATATGGCTGCGCTGCAGGAAAGTCTTGCGTACATCCGGATTAACAATTAAGTCAACATAACGTTGACGATAGCGCATTTCGATATCCTTCAGGCCATGCCATTTCTCTGGCAAAGGTCTTAAGGCCTTGGAGAGTATTTCCAAGGAAGTTGCTTTAATAGACAGCTCACCCATGTGGGTGCGGAACACAGTACCGGTAACGCCGATAATATCGCCAATGTCCATCATCTTTATTATTGAATAATTATCTTCGCCTAAGGCGTCCTTACGCACATACAACTGAATCCGTCCTGTTTTATCCAGGAGATCCAAAAAGGTCGTTTTGCCGTGGCCGCGGATAGCCATAGCTCTGCCGGCAAGGCGAACGACGGTTTCTTTCTCAGAAAGTTCGTCAAAATCATCAGCTACATCCTGTGCGTGATGAGTCCAGTCAAACTTGCGGCCGAACGGTTCCAAACCTTTCTCGGCCAATTGATTCATTTTATTAATACGGAACTGCATCTGTTCGTTTATTTCGGTTTCAGTCAAAGGTTCCTGTTCAACTGCCTCCGGGGTGTTTTTTTCTTCTGACATCCTGTTCACTCCTAAGCATTTTACGTTTTTATCTCGGAATATTTACTCTATAGCGACGATTTTGTAAAAAAGGCCGCCAGCAGGTGTAGGAACATTGATTTCCGTGCCGACTTTCTGTCCGATAATGGCGGCGCCAACCGGAGATTCGTTAGAAATACGATTTTCAGTAGGATCTGCTTCAGTTGTACCTACAACAAAATAAGTTTCCTGTTCTTTCAATTCCATGTCTTCGACAATTACTTTGGAACCCAAAGTAACAATTTCCCTGCTAACCGCAGTATTATCAATGATTTTTGCGGTACGGATCATTTTTTCCAGTTCAATTATTCTGCCTTCAACAAAAGCTTGTTCATTTTTTGCATCGTCATATTCAGAATTCTCGCTTATATCACCGTAGGAAATCGCAACTTTTATTCTTTCAGCAACTTCTTGACGTTTGACAGAACGAAGGGTTTCCAGTTCATCCTCTAACTTTTGTAAGCCGGCAACCGTAAGAATTGTTTCTTTATCCGCCATTATTTTTGCCCCTTTTTATTAAAAATTTCAGTATATTCACTGCCCTCAATTATAATTTTTTGGGCAGTCATTGTCAACCTTTAGGCATTTCGCGCACTAAGCCCCACACTTGCGAACTGTTGAATTGATTCGATTTCTTCTTCGGTTACAGGTTTCTCAAAATTGCGGAAGCCAGCTAGCTGAAAATCATGTTTCTTAGCTAAATCCGCAATAGTATCAATTTGCTCGATAGACAAATCCCTGCCCAGAGAGAAATTCTCATAACGCCCTTCTAAAGCTAAAATCATAGTTTCAGCCATACAGGCATAAGACATATGGGGCGGAAAGCCAAAATTAAAACCAAAATCAACATCGCCAGGCACATGAATAACACCGCCCTCAATAACGAGAACATCTTTGCGCGCCACAGAAACCTCGCGTGAAACATTGCGCGGGCGGGCAACATCGCAAACAACGGCACCGCTTTTCAAATCTTTTGGCTCGATGAGGCAGTCAACGGCGCTTGTTACAGTAATCACAACGTCAGCGTCTCTTAAACTTTTTTTGACATCACCGGAAGTAGCTAGCTGCCCCTTCACATGCGGACGCATTTCCGCAGCCAAAGCTTCTAATCGTTCTTGATGCCGGGCCACCAAAGTAATATCCCGTGCTTCCCGCGCCAAAATTTTTGTACAAGCTGATCCAATTGAACCTGTTGCGCCGATAATTGCCACATGTGCCGAGGCCAAGTCCTTGCCCATCAGACGCACTGCCTCTCTTGTCCCCTGAAGCGCTGTCGCTACGGTATAGCTATTGCCGCTGGTCACAGCGATGTCTACATTTTTGGCAATAGTAATACCAGCGTCACCAACAATCGACGTAAACGCCCCTAAACCAACAATCTTTGCCCCTAAGTCCTGAGCGAGGCGACAAGCTTCAATTATCTTACCGGTTACATACTCTTCCGGCAAAGTGACCATCTGCCTGGCTGTAAGCGGACAGGCAATAAACCACCCTTCAGCTTCGGCATAAGGTGAACGGACTCCGGTAATATGCGAAATCTTAAAAGCTTTTACATTTCTCATCGCACCTTCGATCCAAGAGTCCGGCAGGTAGCGCATTATTGGGAATTTGCGTGCAAAATCATCAACCACCAGCGGATGAAGGACAAATGCGAACTTTTCCATTAAACTTACCCCTTTACACTAAAATATTCTATTCCTGGCTGGATATCATATTTCTCCAGCATTTTTTCATACTCATTCGCCGTCAAGGCTTCGTGACAACCGGCAAGCGAGACCAAGGCCGCTTCCAAAACATTTGTACCAAAGCTGCGCCCTTTAAAATTAGGCGTTGTAGTTACCAAACAGGCGACACCTGCTTTTTCCAGCAGTTCCCTGTCCCGCTGCGTAACCGTATTGGTAATGATTATTTTCCCACTCATTTGTTCAGGCATATATTTGCGAATAAAATGGAAATCACCGGCGATGATCTCATTTTCTGCAAAATATTTCGGATAACGCTCTAATCTCTTTGTTTGCTCTGTGCCTACAGGGTAAAACCAACTTACCGGCATTTTGGTAATGATAGGCGCCACAACCCGGGCAATCCAAGACAACACCTTCAAGGAGTAAACCGGGATTTCAAGACCCAGCCCAAAAATCAAATCGCCAAAGGTAACCCGTGCCCCCGCAGCTGTTAAAGCTTCGGCCATGCCGAAACGGTCAACACCGCAAACAAGTAAAACTTTCTTCCCCGAAAAATTAATTATACCCTTTTTCTCCAAATTTGCAATCACAATGCGTTCCAAAGAATTTTTCAAACCGCTTCCGTCCAAGACAGGCGTCTGGCGAACTGTCCCGATAAGCCTTGCGGATTCACGAAAGGTATAACGCCTGCCTCCCGCAAAAATGTATAGATCCGTTCCACCCAAACCAATAGCATCAACTTTGCCATCATAACTCTCAAATAATCTCTTGGCCTTTGCCTTATCACCATCGGTGCCGCGTCTTTCAATATGGACGATTTCGCCGTTAAAATTCTCTTGGGCCACTGCATCCCTGGAGCTTGAACCTAAACTGATGCTTACCACATGTTTCACGCTCATGGCACCTTCTTAATTTTCTGCATAATGTTCTTTATTAGCTGCGGTTCAAGATATTTATCTTCCTCAATTGGTGACTCGCCCATTGTTATACCTATAACATGTTTGTCCACGATGGCTTCCGCAAGATTTATTCTCATATTTGAAGCCGCGACTATAAGCACGTCGCTTTCGCGGAGTTTGGCGACGATAGTCATTACCTCATTGAATAACTGTACCCCGCTTTTATCCCTTAAAAATGCCCAGCGTTCTTTTTCACTGAAAACAACTGAAAACTCTATACCTTCCTGCGCCGCCAGTGCCAGAATCTCTTCCTTGTTACTGATGGGAAAGGCAACTAAAGCCACTCTGCCGCCTTTGCGGATCTCTCCCAAGCTTTCGACACGGGAAACAAAGGCTCTATCAGTCGCGTAGGCCTTGGCAACTTCCTGTTGTGAAAATCCCTGCATCCTTAAATCCAGCATGGCATCTATCTGTTGATGAATTTTATTTTTGTTGATTAGTTTATCGCCAATACGTATAGGTTCCATATTCCGCCTTCTCTATCCATAAAATAAAGTGTGCACAGTTTGTGCACACTCTATTTTAGCATAAGTATATTGTATTCTCAACAGCAAGTTAGCCGTTCTGTCCGTAAATAACCTTGACCTAAAGAAATTGTGCCGCTATCTTTGCCGAATATTCTTCCAGCATATTCCTGCAGTCGATCTCTGACTCTATCTGGTTAAACTTTGCCCTATACTCAGCCGAATGCGGCAATCCTTTAATATAGGCATTGATATGACGACGCATCTCCTTAACGGCAATTCTTTCACCCTTAAATTCAATCAGCATTTCGAGATGTCTTATCACCATCGCAAACCTTTGTTGAAGATCGGGTGGATTAGGCGCCTCTTCTCCGAGCAGCATTGCTCTAAGCTCGGCGAAAATCCAGGGGTTGCCATCAGCTCCGCGCCCTATCATCAGCCCGTCGCAGCCGGTCTCATTCAACATGCGCTCTCCGTCAGCTGCGCTTTTAATGTCGCCGTTGCCAAAAACAGGGATTTTTACCGCCTGTTTAACGTCGCGGATAACTGACCAATCCGCTCTGCCCGTATAGTACTGCTCCCTGGTTCTTGCATGGACGGCGACGGCTGCAACTCCTGCCTTTTCAGCTTTTTGGGCAATTTCCACGGCGTTGATGCTGTTATCACTCCAACCCGAACGAAATTTCACGGTTACAGGGACAGCAACAGCATCACTCATGCGTGCCAGGATTTCATAAGCTAGCTCCGGATTTTTCATTAAGGCCGAACCATCGCCATTATTGACAACCTTAGGCATAGGACAACCCATATTGAAGTCAATTATATCAGCTCCTGCAGCTTCAACAGTTTTGGCTGCTCTCGCCAACTCGTGTGGATCTGAGCCAAAAAGCTGAATTGCCGTTGGCCTTTCGCCCTCGTCAATGCGCAGCATCTCAAATGTTTTTACATTTTTGTATAATAGTCCCTTAGCGCTAACCATTTCCGACACTGTAAAAGCACTGCCCAATTCACGG
Source organism: Negativicutes bacterium (assembly GCA_009930275.1). The sequence goes on along the minus strand of RZYP01000017.1, from coordinate 26,187 downwards.
CAGATCACGCGAAAGGGCAAGTCTGTTATGCCAGCCATAGGTGCCAACGCCAAAGGAACTTCCAACTCAATCTTCCCGAGTTTCATTGTTCACCTCAAACACAGAATAAGACCCGCTTCAGCGGGCCTTATTATTATTTAGAATTGCGTTCGTGCAAGATTCTCAAGCCGTCCAGCGTCAAGAACGGCTCAACAACATTTATAAGCTTGGACTCAGCTGCTATAGTATTAGCAAAACCACCTGTAGCAATAACGAAGGCCTTGCCGCCAAGTTCGTTGATCATTCTGCTGACAATGCCGTCCATCTGTCCGACAAACCCGTAAATTACACCTGCCTGCATAGCTTTTACCGTATTGCGGCAGATCACGGTTCCTGGGGTAATGAGTTCAATTCTCGGCAGCTTTGCCGCTTTTTGGAACAAAGCCTCCGTCGAAATACCTATGCCCGGGGCAATTGCGCCTCCCAGGTACTCACCGGTTGGCAGCAGTGCGCAAAATGTTGTTGCTGTTCCAAAGTCAACGATAATCAGTGGCCCTTTATCCCTATATTTTTCATATGCAGCAGCAGCATTTACTATGCGGTCGGCGCCAACTTCCTTGGGATTCTCATAGCGGAGCTGCAATCCACTTTTAAGGCCGGGACCTACAATCATAGGTTCTATTTCAAAATAGCGTTCGCACATTCTGCTCAATGGTACAAGCAGCGGTGGCACTACGCTGGAAATTATTATGTCTGTAACCTCGGTCATGCTGACATGGCTGTAGCCAAACATACTGCTAAGCAAAATACCATACTCATCTGCTGTTTTGGATCTATCGGTGGAAAACCGCCAGTGAACCAATAGCTCACTATCCTGATAAACACCGGCTACGATGTTTGAATTTCCCACGTCGATTACTAATAACATTTTGTTTCCTCCCCACAGGTGGTAAATTAAATAGACTACTTTCTTGCCATCACAAAAAGACCTGTGTCAATCAATGCCTTTCGTACTTTTACTCCGACATAGGATGCAATAGCTGTTTTAATTATATCAAAAGGCAGAAAAGGTGCAATAGCAATAAGAACTGATTTTTCCCAAGTCATTGGTTTGTGCAGGAAATACTGAAAACTAAGTTTAAAACCAATCAAGCCAATAATGTAGGCCGCAATCAGCGCAGCAAGCAAATATACAAATGTTTTGACGTAACCGGACTGCAGATTTCTTTCAGTAAGAAGGCCTGCCAGCCAGGAGCAAACGACAAAGCCAACGATAAAACCGCCTGTAGGACCGATGAGCATTACCGCACCGGCCTGTCCCTGATTAAAGACCGGTAGCCCCAGAACACCGAGCAATATCCAAACAATCATGCTGATTGGACCCCATTTATGGCCTAACAAAATACCGCTAAGCAATACGACTAAAGGCTGCAAAGTATGGGGAACCGGACCGATTGGTACAACGATATAAGAACTTATAATCATAAAGGCAGCAAAAATAGCTGCCAACATCATATTACGCAACTGCATTGTCAATATTTTCCCCCTTCTGGTTGTGCGGCTCTGATGGAAACATCTCCGGCAATTACCTTGACTGTTTCGCCGCCCCTGTCTACGATCAAGAGACCGTCATCGTCAATATCCAAAGCTTTGCCTATGTAAGTTTCATTAGGAGCAACCACTTTAACTTCTTTGCCAAGAGTAACCGACCACCAGCGCCATTCTTCCAAAACGGGACCGAAACCTTCGGTTAGGGCTAATTCATAAAACTCTTCCATATTTTTCAGAACCAAAGCCAAAAGCTCCGCCCGATTGATTTTCATCGTGGTTGCATCAGCAAGGGAAATAGCTGATTCTTTGATTTCCTCCGGTAAATCCGTGGCTGGAATACTAATATTGATGCCGGTTCCGATAACAATGTAGTTGATGTGCCCAAACTCGGCATTCATCTCTGTTAAAATACCAACCAGCTTTTTGCCATCGATCAGGATGTCATTAGGCCACTTGATACCGGCTTTCACTCCGGTATATTCATAGATGGCACGCACAACCGCCACCGCCGCCAAAAGTGTGCATTTGGATGCTTCTGATGGCATGAATGGTGGTTTTAAAACCACAGAGAACCAAATACCTCCAGCATAAGGTGAAAACCAGCCGCGTGCAAGTCTACCCTTGCCTCCTACCTGTTCCTCGGCTATGCAGACTAAACCATTTTCGCACCCAGAATTGGCAAGCCTTTTCGCTACTTCATTCGTAGAGTTTACGGATTCATCATAGTTAATGCTGCTGCCAAGCCATTTTGTTCGCAGCCGGGTAACAACCTCCTCAGGTCGAAGGCTATCGGGCGCGCTTTGCAGTATGTAACCTCTTTTCGGCACAGATTCTATTATATAACCGCTGTTTTTTAAAACCTGGATGTGTTTCCAAACCGCCGTCCTGGACACCGCCAACAAGACCGACAGTTCTTCGCCGGAAACAGCTTCAGGGGCGCGGTTTCGCAAAATTTCCAGAATACGCTTGCGCATTTCATCACACTCCATTTTTATGTTATCCTTAGGATAACAATAGGTTAACCTGTTGTCAAGTTGCAAAAACGGAGATTACCTTGTTTAAACAAGGTAATCTCCGTTGTCTTTAATTCATTCTTTCGGTGTTACCGGGTGCGCCAGGTCTGCACCTGGTTTTTCAGCCGTTGGCCGCAATACATCTTTAGCGGTTTTAACTTCTTCTGAATTCTCTTCCGGTGATGCAGGTTCCTCATCAATGGGAACTGGTTCCTCTTTTGGAGGCTCATTTTGTACTTCTTCCTTCGGAAGTATTTTCCCATGATCCATCAATTGCTGGACTTCAAATCCTTCCAAAGTCTCTCGTTCAATCAAAGCTTCAGCAATTAAGTGCAATTTATCAATATGCTTTTGCAGAAGCTCAACCGTTTCCTGATAAGCCTCGTCAATAAATTTGCGAATCTCACTATCGATCTGTGCTGCGACTTCTTCGCTATAATCTTTATCTCTGCCAATGTCTCTGCCCAGAAAAACCTGGTCTTGACGATGACCGAAAGTCACGGCTCCGAGCTTATCACTCATACCGTACTCACAGATCATTTGACGGGCCAAACTGGTCGCCCGCTGCAAATCGTTGCTGGCGCCGCTGGAAATTTCATTAAGAACAATTGCCTCAGCAACACGACCGCCCAGGAGAAGCTTAAGCTCATCAAGTAACTCGCTGCGTGTAGCATAATAACGATCCTCTTTAGGCAGGCTTAACGTATAGCCACCCGCACGCCCGCGCGGAATAATAGTAACCTTGTGCACCGGATCAGTATGGTCAAGAAGCATGCCGACAAGAGTATGACCGCCCTCATGATAAGCCGTCAGCCTCTTTTCATTGTCACTGATTACACGGCTCTTGCGCTCTGGCCCCATCATAACTCGCTCTGCAGCTTCTTCCATTTCCGACATGGTAATCTTCTTCTTATTACGTCTTGCGGAAAGCAAAGCCGCCTCATTGACCAAATTGCTTAAGTCTGCGCCGGTGAAACCAGGCGTTCTTCGTGCCAGAACTCCCAAATTAACATCTGCCGCGACAGGCTTTCCTTTAACATGCACCTTTAGAATATCCTGACGCCCCTTGATATCCGGACGATCTACCACAATCTGGCGGTCAAAACGGCCTGGACGCAGTAAAGCCGGGTCAAGAATATCAGGACGGTTTGTTGCTGCTATCATTATGATGCCTTCATTAGCGCCAAAACCATCCATTTCCACGAGCAACTGGTTCAGGGTTTGTTCGCGCTCATCATGCCCGCCGCCAAGTCCTGCTCCCCTCTGTCTGCCAACGGCATCTATCTCATCGATAAAGACGATGCAGGGTGCGTTCTTTTTGGCCTGTTCAAACAAGTCACGGACACGCGAAGCGCCCACGCCCACAAACATTTCTACAAAGTCAGAACCGCTGATACTGAAAAAAGGTACTCCTGCCTCGCCGGCAACAGCCTTAGCCAGTAATGTCTTACCCGTTCCAGGCGGTCCGAATAATAATACGCCTTTAGGTATTCTTGCGCCTAATTCGTTGAATTTTTTTGGTTGTTTCAAAAATTCAACTACTTCCTCCAACTCTTGCTTGGCCTCATCGGCTCCGGCTACATCTTTGAAAGAAATCTTAATTTTTTCATCCCCATACATCTTCGCCCTGCTTTTGCCGAAGGACATTACACGTCCCCCGCCTCCCTGGCTCTGCTGCATCAACAAGAACCAGATGCCGACTATCAGAAGCATCGGCAAGAGAGAAGAAATAATCGTCATCCACCATGGTGGTTGTGGCGGCAATTCCGCCTTAATCTCGACATCATGTTTGCGTAATGTATTAATTAATTCCGGGTCATTTGGAGCGATTGTGGTAAAATCAGCGCCTGATTTCAATTTGCCGCTGATGACATTTTCCACAATAGTAACGCGTTTAACGTCATCTTGCTGCACTTGCTTTATAAAGTTGCTGTATGAAATATCCGTTTTACTGACGCTATTAGCGGAATAATGCTCAATAATCCAGATGGCAACTATGATAATCAGCAAATAAAAGCTGACATTTCTAAAAAATTTGCCCACAAAAAAGCCCTCCTTCCAATTTTTTCTCAGCTATCACATTTTATAATAATACACTAATCTATTTTCGAGAACAAGTATATTCATTTCTTAGCAAAAACAGCCGGTTTTAAAATACCTATGATAGGCAGATTACGGTAGTCCCCGGCAAAATCCAACCCATATCCTACTACAAACTCATCGGGAATTGCAAAGCCGACATAGTCAGCGTTCATTTCATTGACTCTGCGGGCACCCTTATCCAGCAAAACGGCTGTCTTCACAGATAATGGATTCCGCATTTCCAGCAATTTGGCAATCTTTTCCAAAGTCAAGCCGGTATCAATTATATCGTCGACGATTAAAACGTGCTTACCAGCGATTTTCTCATCGAGATCCTTAATAACGTTTATGCTGCCTGCGCTGACTGTGTCATTGCCATAAGATGACGAAATCATAAAATCAAGTCGTACCGGCAAGTCTATATTTTTTGTCAATTCTGCAGTGAAATAAACAGCACCCTTCAACAAAGAAACCACGACCAGTTGCTGACCGGCATAATCATTGGTGATTTGTTCGCCTAATTCTTTAGCCCGCTGTCTGATTTCTTCCTCATTAAATAAAACTTGTTTTATATCTTTATGCATTCTATTTTCCTCCCTCTGAAATTTCAAAAAGCAACCATTCCTGAAAAGATTTATCTTCCTTCCAGCCCGCCGACTGCCAGCCTAGCAACCACAATACTTCTTTGCCGGCACATACCAACAATAGTTGCTCGCGTTCTGCCCTCGGCATTTTTCTATCTATCAGATATTCTTTAAGTTTCTTGGCGCCGCTGCCTTTTGGTCGAAAGCGGTCACCATTTTCTCTGTTGCGTACTTCTATTATACCAGTAACCAGTCTTCTCGGATACACTGCCTTGTTTTTAGCAGCTTCCGGTTCATCCCCTACTACAACGTCTACACTTAAAAGACTTCCGTCAGGCAGTCTCATCTTCCCTGGCACGGACAACTGTTCTGCAAATTTATGTGTTTCAGCCGATTCCACCTGTCTACTGATTGTCAAAAAGCCGTAGGCATACTCTGCCCGTCCTCCGGGCAAGGCAAGAACTGAGCCACTGCGGCCAGCCTTTACCAGGCGTATCAAAGCCTCAATATGCTTACTTTCAAGTTGGCAGTCTTCTTTCGCCAAAGCTTCGGAAAAAGCAAGCAACAGAACCCTTGCAGCAAGAGCCGGTGCCAGTGCGGCAAATTCTTTTACGTTAAGCTTATAATCTGTTTTTGTCTTTTTTGCATTTTTAGAAAGATAATCGGCAGCCAGCGCATCCAAAAATTCCTGGTCCTGTCCTGCCATAATAGCTGTCTTCGCCAAAGCCCGCTTTATTTGCGGGTTATACTCTTCCAGCATAGGCAACAGTTCTTTCCTGATCTGGTTTCTCCTATAGTCGATACATTCATTGCTGCTGTCGGTGCACCATTCTATGCCTTGCTCCCGGCAGTATTCTTCCATTTCACTTCTTGATACTGCCAAAAACGGTCTTACAAGCAAGCCATTACGCACCTGCATGCCCCGAAGCCCTCTATTGCCAGCGCCTCGCAGCAAATTAAGCAATACTGTTTCAGCCTGGTCATCCTGGTGATGCCCTGTAACGATGGCAACAGCACCCAAGTTCTGACAATGATCTTTTAAAGCACTATACCTTAACTTACGGGCTGCTTCTTCAACAGAAAGCCTGTTCCTTTCAGCAAAAGGAAGAACCTCGACGTCGACCCTGATAAAAGGCAAATGCCTTTCGTGACAAAAATTTTCCACAAATAAGGCATCCTTTTCAGCCTCATCGCCCCGCAAATGGTGCTGTACGTGACAGACAAAGACCTGCCAATCCTTCTCCTGCCCTACTTGTTGGAGCAAAGAGGTCATCGCCAAAGAATCAGCGCCACCAGAACAGGCTGCTATAAGCGCTGCACCATGTGGAAACAGGTTCTGATTCTTTAAAAGCTGTTCCAGTTTGTGGCTGATCGTTTCTTTAGCCATAATGCCTCCCAAAAACAAAACGGGCACTCCAAAAGAAGTGCCCAACATTTCATAGTTTAATCATTTCTGCGGCTAGCACCGCGACCACCGCGCTTTGATTCAGTATTCCGTTTCAAATCCAGCAATCTATCATCACTATCTTTCAAGAAACGTGATATCTTATCTTCAAAAGTAATGGTCGGCGCCACTTTTGGTGTCACCGGGCGACGTTCAATAGGTTTTCTTGGTGCTGGCGGCGGCATCAGCTGCTTGATAGACAAGCCGATTTTGCCCTTTTCGTCTATCGACAAAACCTTGACCGTCACTTTGTCCTTTTCTTTCAAAAAGTCATGGACGTCTTTGACATAAACATTAGATACCTCTGAAATATGAATCAGGCCAACTTTTCCCTCCGGCAACTGCACAAAAGCGCCAAAATTTGTAATACCGGAAACTTCGCCTTCCACGATAGCGCCTACTTCAAGAGCCATAAAGATCAATGATCCCCCTTATAATTTTTGTTCTTGCGACTAATTATAACCTTCGAAGCAAACAAGTGTCAACCGGAAAAACAATTTACTGTTTCCTTTTCGTTGTTTGCGTTTCTTTTTCTTCAATGATGAACAGTGGTACTTCGTCTTTGCCGACCATATTATGTTTTTCACGGGCTAATTTTTCTATATAGTGCAAATCATCCAGCTTTTTACGCTCTACTTCCAACGCTTCTTGTTCGCCTTTTAAGTTTTCAATTCTTTGACGGGTATTTTCCAATTCTCTATTTACTTGGTAAATCCTGTATTCCTTATGGGCCAAAGCAATCAGAAAGCACACGGCTATAAATAGCAGCAATAGCTTAAAACCATTGATACGACGTTTTTCCCTTGCCATTCTCCTGCTCACGCTCCGCTTATTTAATACATACAGTATACCATTTCCATTACTGTTTGTGCATAAATAAAAAAAACAGCCTGTCAGTTTCCCAACAGGCTGCACATATCCAAGAAAAATATCAAATATTATTTTTTCTTGTTAACTACGTCTTTAAATGCTTTTCCGGCTTTGAACGCAGGTACTGTGGCTTTAGCAATTTTAATAGCTTCGCCTGTACGTGGATTTTTACCAGTGCGAGCAGCACGAACGCGAGGTTCGAAAGTACCAAAACCAATCAATTGTACTTTTTGTTTCTTTGCAACAGTAGTTTTAATAGTCTCGAGCAAAGCACCTACTGCCTTTTCAGAATCTTTTTTAGTCATCCCGGCCTTTTCTGCGACAGCTGCAATCAATTCACTTTTGTTCACAATAAAATCCTCCTTGATTTTTTTATTTGTACGGTGCCTAAGCTAAGTACATTCCCAACTAAAGCCTATAATTCGTTATTATTTGCGTTATTCCTGCTTGAAAGCCAGTATTTTTGCTATTTTTTTAATTTTTTTTATTTTTTTTTGCTTCCTGCCACAATTTTTCCAGTTCAACAAGCGAAAAATCCGCCCAGGCTCTACCTGAAGAGAGTACCTCGCGCTCGATGTAACTGAATCTTTCTATAAATCTGTTGTTTGCCCTGTTAAGAGCTGTCTCCGGCTCTGTGCCTAAATGTCTGGCATAATTAGCTAAGGCAAAAAGCACATCTCCCAGCTCCCATTCGATGTGGTCATGATCGTTTTCATCTATTGCTTCTGACAATTCCTGCAGTTCTTCGTTGATTTTTGCTAAAACATCCTCTGCGTTCGGCCAGTCGAAACCAACTTTGGCTGCCTTTCCCTGCAGTTTGTAGGCACGCATCAGTGTCGGCAGACCGGGAGAAATCCCATCCAACACGGAGGTTCTCTCTGTTTTCTCACTAGCCTTGATTTTATCCCAGTTGCGAATAACCTCTTCAGAATCGCCCACTTCAATTGTGCCGAAAACATGTGGATGGCGCTTGATTAATTTCTCCACGATATCGTTGATGACATCCTGCATGGTAAAGAGTCCGTCTTCCTCGGCGATACGTGCGTGAAAAACCACTTGCAGCAGGACGTCCCCCAGTTCCTCCCGCATGCCGGCAATATCATTATTATCGATTGCTTCCAGCAATTCATAGGTTTCCTCTACCAAGCCCTTGCGGATACTCCCATGCGTTTGTTCACGGTCCCAAATGCAACCACCGGGTTCGCGCAGAGTCTTAACGACGTCAATCAAAGGCTTCAAATCCATTTTACCTTGGCCGGCAACCGGCACATAAACTGTTGTCAAGTGATCGATGTTTTCCTGCCTGTCCAGCTCAAAAAGAGGGACCTTTTTGAATTCTTCATCCGGCAGGCCGAGATTACGCATAAAAAACACTTCGTCCTCATCGTCCATTACTTCCATAAGATTGAGTTTCAGTTCGGCAGCAACCATTTTGCTGTAAACCTGGGTTATGATTAACGGATATCTTCCGGCTTCGGCAAGAGCCTTTTGGTCTGCGGCATCGGCAATCCTAAGACCTGTAATCGGATCCAGATTCAACTTAACATAGGCCAGGTCAAGAAAGCTCATAGCAGGCAGTATTGTCAGGGGAAGATTTTTTGCCGCACATGCTTCGCGCAGCAAAACCACTGTACGCTCAGCCACCAAAGGGCTGCCGGGAACAGCATAAACTATGTTTTTGTCAGCGGCTTCCGTCAAAACATATTCGACTATCTTATTGTAAACTTCTTCAAAAGTACTTCCTTCTTCATAAAAATGGTCGCAGCTGACAAATTCCATCTGCTCTTTTCCCAATTCTGACACTGTAGGATGTATCGCAGTGCGCAGAATTACTTTACCTGCGTCTTCAAGCGACTTTTTTGTTTCTAAAGACAGGTATCCCGCACTTCCTGGCCCTAAACCAACAATCGTCAAACTGCCCATAATCATTTTTCATCCCTCATCACATATATTTTTTTGAAAATCTTAACCAAAGGTTTACCTGCCAACGGTATTTTTTCGACTTCTGCCGCATTAACCTCGCCGCTGAAAACAAGTGCGAAAAAATAAATGAGTCCGCCGCTTATTATTGACAACATAGTATTGGCGACATTGCTTTGAATATGCTTTACTATTTCCGCGTAAGCGCCTAAAGTACACGTCCCCATCAAAAGTGCCGCTGCCAAAATCCTGATAGCCGTCTTTAAAGGAAAAGTGAAAGTCGAATAGCGCAAAAGAAAAAAGAGGTTCAATACCGCAGCCAAACCGAAATTGATGTTGGTCGCCCAAGCCGCTCCGACGATGCCATACTCTGGAATAGCCGTCCACTGCCAGACAAGATACACTTTCAAAATAGTGCTGATAATCATATTGAACATCGGTATCAGCGTCATACCCATACCTTGCAGCATACCGGTCGTGATCTGATGCATTCCCAAAAGGGAAATAGCCGGGGCAAGGTGGGCTATGGAAGAAGCCGCAGCCTTTGTTCCATATAGAAGAAGCGAAATAGGTTCTGACAAAACCGACATGCCGATTACTGCCGGAAATGTTATTAAGAAACAAAGACGAATCGCTGTCAAAGACTTTTTACGAATGGCCTCAAGATTCTGCAGAGCATGTGCTTCCGAAATGGCTGGCACAATGCTTGCCGCCAGAGAAGCTGTCGGGATTGTTGCCAACATAACCAGCGGCAGGCCCATACCGGCAAAATAACCAAAAAGAGTCGTTGCCTGTTCCACTGAGTTGCCCGCCACTTCCAACCTGCCCGGTATAAGCAGCATATCAATACCGGTTACTACCGGCAGCATAATGTTCGCGGCGGAAACCGGCAACGCCAATTTAACCAGACGAACGGCAATTTCTTTGACGGATTCCGCCTTGGCGGATAAATCCGTAACTGGCAGCTGCTGCCACAGCCTATGATACTTTGCGTAAAAATATGACAGGACTATTAAGCCGGTTACAGCACCGGGCACAGCGCCAAAAGCGGCACCAGCCGCAGCATATTCCAGCCCGGAAGGCAGAAGGTAGTACGCCAGAACGACCATGGTGACCACTCTGACGAACTGTTCCAATATCTGGGAAACTGCAGGCGGCGTCATCATCTGATGGCCCTGGAAGTAACCCCTGAAGCTGGCCAGAATGGTCGCGAAGAAAACAGCCGGCGTTAGTGCTAGCAGAGCATAATAAGCTCTTTCGTCGCGGATTATATTATTTTCAATCAAAAAGCCTGTCAGGCCATATAAAACAAGTGCAAAAACAATACCGGTAGCAAGCATGAGACCAAGCGAAACCCGAAATATTCTTCCTGCCCCAACATAATCTTTCTTCGCTACTTTTTCAGCCACTATGATGGAGATTGCTATCGGTATGCCAGCTGAGGAAACGGAAACCATCAACAAATAAACGGGGTACGCCATCTGATAAAGTCCAATGCCTTCACCGCCCAACAATCTGGAAAGCAGTATGCGGTTTACGGCGCCTATAATCTTAACCATCAGACCGGCTGCTGTTAAAATCAGCGCTCCGCGTAAAAATTTGTCCTTCACCACTGCGGTTACCCCTTTCTATTTTTTCTTAATTATAAAGCAGCAAAAAATATATGTATACCTTATTCCTGCTTTATGAAGCGCAATAAAGTCTTTTCAAGCCAAGTCAAAGGATCTGTTTTCAACTTGGTCGTTTTAAGAATTAATTGTGACTGCGTCCCGCCCCTGAATTTAATATAAGGTCCGTTCTCCCGTATGACTGCCATTATTCCTTCGGGATCTGTCAGAGTGTGTTCAGCAAAAGTAATACGGATTTCACCCTGTTTTACAACTATGCCAATAATTTTTATTTCCCGGCACAAGCTTCTGATAACCGCAACCTTCCAAAGCGTAACAATCTGTTCAGGCGGATTGCCAAAACGGTCAATAATCTCATCCATGAGATCTTCCCGGTCCTTGTACTCTAATTCTGCAAACCGGCGATAAAGTTCAAGTTTATAGCGTGGATTGTCTATGTAATCGTCAGGAATGTAGGCATCAGCATCTATTTCCAGCGCCGGATCCGGCTCAGCCTCTGTCAAAGGCTGGCCGTTCTTCATCTGCATAATAGTTTTTTCCAGCAGGTCGCAATAGGCTGCAAAGCCTATGCCGGCTATATGTCCGTGCTGCTGTGCTCCCAAAAGATTGCCTGCTCCGCGTATTTCCAGATCACGCATAGCAATTCTGAAGCCTGCCCCCAGTTCGGTAAAATCCTTGATTGCCTGCAGCCTTTTTTCTGCAATTTCACTTAAAGCCTTATTGCGCTTATAGACAAAATAGGCATAGGCAAGGCGGGAGGATCTTCCTACCCTGCCCCTCATCTGGTATAACTGTGATAAGCCGAAGTTTTCAGCCCCTTCAATAATGATAGTATTGGCCAGCGGCACATCAAGCCCATTCTCGATAATAGTCGTGCTCAGCAGTACATCGAATTTACCTTCGTAAAAACCGATCATGGCATCTTCCAGCATTTCTTCCGGCATTTGGCCGTGGGCAATGCGCACCGATATGCCCGGTACTAGCTGTCTTATTTTACGCGCTAAATTTTCCAGTCCCTGCACCCTGTTGAACACGTAGTAAACCCTTCCACCACGCCGAATTTCTCTTTCCAGGGCCTCCTTTATCATATGTTCGTTATATTCAGCCACATAGGTTTCTACAGGTAGTCTGTCTTCCGGTGGCGATTCAATGATGCTCATATCCCTGCCGTTGACCAGTGCAAGGTGCAAGGTGCGGGGAATAGGAGTCGCCGACAGCGTCAACACATCTACCCCTACTGTCCACTTTTTGATTTTTTCCTTTTGTCCAACACCAAAGCGCTGCTCCTCGTCAATAATCAGTAAACCAAGATCTGCAAACTGCACGTCAGCCTGTAAAATCCTGTGCGTACCGATAAGAACGTCAACCTGACCGTCACGCAATTTTTTCAAGGTTTCACGCTGCTCCTTGGGCGTCCTGAAACGGCTTATCAATTCAACATTGACCCCGAAGCCTTCCATCCTCTGCGTGAAAGTCATGAAGTGCTGTTGAGCCAGCACCGTGGTCGGTACCAAAACTGCTGCCTGTTTGCCGTCCATTACGGCCTTGAAAGCGGCTCTGATGGCAACTTCCGTTTTGCCGTAACCAACATCGCCACAAAGAAGCCTGTCCATAGGCGTGGGTTTTTCCATATCTTTCTTAATATCATCAATGGCCTGCAATTGGTCCGGTGTTTCCTCAAAGGGGAAACTTGCCTCAAATTCTTTCTGCAGGGCCGTATCAGGAGAAAAAGCATAGCCGGCAACAATTTTTCTTTGAGCATAAAGCCGCAGGAGTTCTGTTGCCAGTTCAGTTATTGCCGCCTTGGCTTTAGTGGTTATACGTTTCCAATCGGCTCCGCCCATCCGCGACAAACGCGGCGCCTGCCCCTCGGTACCGACATATTTATGCAAAAGGCCGACTTGTTCCACCGGAACATACAGTTTATCCTCATTAGCATACATCAGCAGGAGATAATCACGATGGACATCCCCCACCAATAAAGTTTCCACGCCAACATAACGGCCTATGCCATGAACCGCGTGTACCACATAATCTCCAGCTTTGATTTCGGAAAAAAATTGAATCCTCGCTCCGCTTTGTTTATGGCGCAGCCTTCTTTTCTTTTGCACACCGAAAATATCATTTTCATTCAGGAGTAGCCAGGACTCACCCCATGGACGAAAACCAGCGGCCAATTCTCCGGAAAATACGCTGATTTTGCCTGGGAACAGAAGTTTACCCTCCCTGACATAAATAGCCGGAAGGCCCCTTCCCTTCAAACTTTCAACGATATTGCCTGCTTTGTCGCTGCTACTCATCATGATGAGCGGGGAAATCCCTTCAGCCAGCCAACCTTTTAAATCATCTGTTAAAAGGTCTATATTTCTGTTATATGGGGCAATTGCCCTGATTGGCATAGCAATTACCTGCTCATCGCTAAAAAAACGATGCGGCAAAGCTGAAACGCTAATACAGCCCTGTTCTTCACAAACTTTTTCCAGTTCGCCAGGGTTTAACAGCCGTTCCTCATCCTGAGGATTTTCGTCGAAAAGGTTATGCAGTGTTGCGAAAATTTTCGCCGGCTCGTCCATTATTACCGTCGCTGTTGGCGACAGATAGTCAAAAATACTGGCAGAATCTGCCTTTTCGGCTATGCCCAGCGATACTATTTCCACAACATCCTTGACTTCCAAAGCCCTTTGATTTTTAATATCAAAACTACGCACCGAGTCAATGGTGTTATCAAACCATTCAATGCGTACCGGGTCTGTTTCATTGATCGGATAGACGTCCATGATGTCGCCACGCAGGCAAAACTGTCCCAAAGCCTCGACTTGCTCCGTTCTTTCGTAGCCCATTTTGACGAGGCTGGCAATGAGTTTTTCCTGTTCCACTTCTTCTTCCACCCTGACAAGCAGGTTATGTGTGAAAATACAGTCCGCGGCTGGAAGCTTCTGCAGCAGAGCTTCCGCCGTCACAAAAGCTATGCCGAATTCGTCATCATGCATAGATCGCAACGCCATAATACGTTCAGCGGCTACCTCCTGGCTCTTGGCGTCCGCCTTTATCCTCGTCAGGTTATCAGGATAGAGTTCCTGCATCATTTGCTCAGGATAAAAGTAATTAAGCTCGCGTCTGAAATTGCGAACCTCATCGCGTCCGGGCAGCAGAAAAACCAGTGGTCCGTTCTTCTTGCGAAGGCCTGCCAAGGCAACTAAAAAACAGCTTTTCTGAGTATCTGCTAAGCCATAAATGTTTAAGCCCTTGGCACCCGCCGCAAGCGCGCAGCCCGCTTCGCGCACACTATTTATTTGTTGTACAAGAGAAATAAGCTCATTCCGCATTTTTATCCTTCGCCTTCTTAATACGTTAAAAAAGGGCTTCAGCAAAAGCCAAAACCCTTCTTAATCTTGCTATCAAAAATATCAAGTTCTAAGCCTTACAGCTTGATCTCAATATTTTTCCTGTCAAAGGTATGAACAGCATCAACAAAACGAACGGTACCTGTTTGATACCTCATGGAAATGGTATGAGTACGTACGCCGTTGCCGAAGTAATTAAGTCCCTGAAGCAAATTACAGTCAGTGATGGCGGTAGAGGTAAACATACAGTCGTCACCTTTCACCAAATCGTCCAAAGTAAGTACGCGATTAATATCACCAATACCCATTTTGAGGCAGCGTGCCACCTGTTCATCATCTTCGGGACATAGCCTTGCCTGGAAATCACCGCCAAGGCATTTAATCGCAGCAGCTGCCAGTACGCCTTCAGGTGCACCGCCCTTGCCAATATACATATGAACGCCGGTACCTTCTATACCTGCATTGACAACAGGGTTGACATCACCGTCGGTAATAAGCTGAATCCTTGCACCTGCTCTGCGCACGTCTTCAATAATGCCCTGATGACGTTCACGGTCAAGAACTACTACTGTCAAATCCTTGACACCGCGTTCAAGTGCCTTGGCCACACGTTCCAAATTTTCCTTAACAGGCGCGTCAATATCAATGCAGCCTCTGGCACGCGGTCCGACAGCAATCTTATCCATGTACATATCCGGCGCGTGCAGCAAACAGTCTTTGGGGGCAATGGCTATAACAGCGATAGCACCTGGCTGTCCCTTGGCCACTAGGTTCGTACCTTCTACAGGGTCAACAGCGATGTCAACCTCTGGTCCGCCGCAACCGACTTTTTCGCCAATGTAAAGCATTGGAGCTTCGTCCATTTCACCTTCGCCTATTACGACTGTACCGCTGATATTGACAGTATCAAACATTTTCCTCATGGCATCTACTGCCAGTTGGTCAGCTCCGTTTTTATCTCCTCGTCCAACGCTATGGCCGCATGCTATTGCAGCAGCTTCAGTTACCCGAACAAATTCCATTGATAATTCTCTGTTCATTATTTAACACTCCTTCTAGGTTTTAACAACATTTCTTGCCAAGCAATCAACAATTTATATTAAATTATTACACTTTATACAATTTTGTGCAAGGGAAATCAGCCCAACTTCAAAGTAATCATCTTGGTACCAAGATAAAACGGCATCGTCATGATAATTATAAGCAAGAACAAGCTGAAGGCCACAATCGCAGCTGCCCTGAAAAAATTAATAAGGTATACAACCTGCAGCGCCCTCACCACCAAGAAAAACCACCAAATAAGGCCAAGCAAAGACGCTATCGGAATTAAGAGCAGCCACACACCGCCAAATCTGACACCCAGAAGTGCAAGCGGAGTTAATACTAAATAGGGTAAAGCCGTGAAACCAAGAATGCAAAGAAAACTGCGGATATCGCCGCCAGGCGCGCCGCAAATATCGCTCAGGCCATGCAAAAAACAGCCGTAACAAGCCAAGCTCACGATTTTGACCAGCAACAGGCCTGCCAAAATGGCCAGCCGCACAGCAATGGTCTGGTCGGCGAAAATCACATTTGTTATGACGCCTGTAAAAGCACCCGCACTTATCACAAAATAAAATAAGCTTCGCCACATCGTAGGCTTTTTGACAAGTTCTGCCATCGCCTGCTTAGGTTCGAACAAAACATCAAAGGTTTTTCGTCTCATAGTCATCACCCCTCAGCATGCGGAGTCTGCATCTGCAAAGTACGACCTTGGTTGGTCAGATTCTCGGTTATCCTCCCAAAAACAAATTCTGATATCCTGGCTCCCCAAATGGATTGCCATGGTTTCTGCCTTCTGAATTCCTTGACTTCCGGCGTTCCTTCTATGCCAACCATTGCGCCGGTTGCATCAAGTGCGTCGTAATAGTTTCCAATTTCGTCTACAAGCCCAAGTTCTTTCGCTTGTTTGCCCGTATAAACCCGTCCATCAGCCAAAGACTTGACCTTATCAACCGGCATTTTCCTGCCCTCGCTTACGACATTAACAAATTGGTCGTACATTTCGTTGACCATTTTCTGCAGAAGATCTCTCTCTGCCGGAGTCATAGGGCGCTCATTAGAAAGAATGTCTTTGAATTCACCGCTCTTGATCTTGGTTCCATAAATACCAATTTTTTTATAGAGATCTTCAGTATTCATGTAGGGAATATATACACCTATGCTGCCCGTAAGAGTAGAGGAATTGGCATATATCTTATCGCTGCAGGCAGCCAGCCAATAGCCGGCAGATGCCGCGGTATCCCCCATTGAAGCAACAACGGGTTTGCCAGTTTCTTCTTTCAATCTTCTTATTTCACGTCCTATTTCTTCTGCCGCGGTCACACTGCCGCCCGGAGAATTGATGCGCAAAAGCACTGCTTTAACGCTCTTGTCCTTGGCTGCCAAACGCAACTCCGACATAATGTTTCCTGTTGTGGCAACATCACCTTCAAAGAGGCCATCTGTTGCCTCGCCGGACATTATCGGCCCCTCGATCCTTATTACCGCTACCCGGCTGCTTATCTGCATCATAGCTTCATCGTTGTTCTTGCCGCCCAACAACGAAACAACAAAAGACAATACCGCCAGCAATAATATCGAACTTATAAAAATACGCTTCAACATTTCGCTCACCTCATAAAAAATCTACACTGCCGAACTCAGCCGCATGTTTAACATCATTATACTCCAACTGTTAAAATAATGACAGACTAACTCGCATGTCTCTGCCCAGGCTTCATTAAATCTCTGACCGCAGAAAACTAAAGAATTAAGGCAGGTTGCCGAAGCACCTGCCTTAATTCTTTTCTTTATTTAATTGACGCTGCAATAAATTCCCTGAATAGTGGATGTGGATTAGTCGGCCTTGATTTCAGTTCAGGATGGAACTGAACGCCTACAAACCAAGGATGTTCATCCTGAGGCAGCTCGACGATTTCGACGAGGCGGCCGTTAGGCAGAGTTCCCCCGATAACAAGTCCACGGGCAACCAATTTTTCTCTGAGATCATTGTTAACCTCATAACGATGGCGGTGACGCTCGTGAATAAGTTCTTCCTTGTAAGCCTTCGCAGTCAAGGTTCCTTGCGCAACCTTACACGGATATTGACCGAGTCTCATAGTTCCGCCTTTGATTTCAACGCTCATTTGCTCCGGCATCAAATAGATAACGGGATAAGGCGTTTTTTCATTGAATTCGGTGCTGTTGGCACCTTCCATGCCGCAAATACTGCGGGCAAATTCTATAACAGCGCATTGCATGCCCAAGCAAATACCGAAGAACGGAATTTTATGCTCACGAGCATATTTTACAGCCTTAATTTTTCCTTCTATGCCACGGTCACCAAAACCGCCCGGCACCAGAATGCCATCAACGCAGCCAAGAACCTCGTCCATGTCTGTTGCCGGGTTTTCTATTTTTTCGGCATTGACCCATTTGATGGTAAGGTCAGCATCATTATAGAAGCTGGCATGTTTAAGAGCTTCGACGATACTGATGTAAGCGTCCTGCAGCTCAACATATTTGCCAACGATGGCAATCTTAACCTTATGGCTATGCGGACACAATATGTTGCCCACCATTTTATACCAATCACTCATGTCCTTTGGTCTGTCTTCGACTTCCAATTTTCTCAGAACGACGGTATCCATACCCTGCTGTTCAAGCAGCATCGGTACTTCATAAATGCTTGCAGCCGTAATTGCTTGAAAAACAGCATCTTGGTCAACGTCACAGAACATCGCAATCTTTTCACGCATTTCTTTAGGAATTTCTTTATCAGATCGACAGACAAGAATGTCGGGAGTAATACCAATTGCCCGCAATTCCTTGACGCTATGCTGAGTTGGTTTTGATTTTAGCTCTCCTGCAGCCGCGATGAAAGGTACCAAAGTAACATGAATATACAAAACATCGTTTTTGCCTACTTCCTTCTTGACCTGCCTGATGGCTTCCAAAAAGGGCAAGCTTTCGATGTCGCCTACGGTACCGCCGATTTCCGTAATGACGAAATCCGCCTTGTCCTGGCGTCCGACGCAATAAACACGTTCCTTAATCTCATTAGTAATATGAGGAATAACCTGCACCGTATGACCCAGATAATCGCCGCGTCTTTCCTTGTCAATAACCGTCTGGTAAATGCGTCCTGCCGTCACATTAGAACTTTTGGAGAGGTTGATATCAATAAAACGTTCATAGTGGCCAAGGTCAAGGTCTGTCTCAGCTCCGTCATCAGTTACAAAAACCTCTCCGTGCTGATAAGGGCTCATTGTTCCCGGATCCACATTTATATAAGGATCAAATTTTTGGATTGTAACTTTAAAACCCCTGCTTTTTAGCAACCGACCTAATGATGCTGCCGTTATGCCCTTGCCCAAGGACGAAACTACTCCGCCTGTCACAAAAATATACTTTGTCATATTTTGCCTCCCCTGCTAGTTTTACGGCACTTATCAGCCGCTAATTTTCATTTTTAAAATATACTTACATTCTCTCAGGTGCTGAAATACCCAAAATATTAAGGGCGTGCAGTAAAACCCTGCGAACAGCAATTACCAGGAGCAGCCTTGCCTGCTGTACTTCGGGTTCTACACCCAAAATACGACATTGATTATAGAAAGAATGGAACAAGCTTGCCAATTCATACACATAGTGAGGAAGGCGATGCGGGACCCGTTCTCTTGCAGCTGAAGCAATTAACTCCGGATATTCACCCAGCTTTTTTATAAGGTCAATTTCCACTTCCGCTGTCAAAGGCGTCAGCGATGCTTTCAGGTTGACAACAGTGTTTTCTTCCTCTATCTGCCTTAAAATGCTGCAAATACGGGCATAGGCATATTGCACATAATAAACAGGGTTATCACTTGATTTTTCCGTTGCCAACGTCAAATCGAAATCGAGCTGGCTGTCAATAGAGCGCATAATAAAGAAGAAGCGTGCGGCATCAGTGCCTACCTCTTCAATCAGCTCATTTAAGGTAACGCTTTGGCCTGTACGTTTGGACATTTTAACTAGTTCACCATTACGGTAGAGGCTGACCATTTGCAGAATCAGCACTTCCAGCTGTTCAGGCTTATAACCCAAAGATCCGACCGCCGCCTTCATGCGTGCAATATAGCCGTGATGATCTGCACCCCAAAGATTGATAACATGGTCGAAGCCCCGTTCGAATTTGTTCCTATGATAAGCAATATCTGCCGCCAAATAAGTTGGCACTCCGTTTTCACGAATAACAACGCGGTCCTTATCATCACCATATTCTGTTGATTTCAGCCATAGTGCGCCGTCTTTTGCGTACATGTGACCACGTTCCATCAGAAAATCACACGCAGCTTTGATGCAGTTCTCGTCATGCAAAGTTTTTTCACTGAACCAAACATCAAAATCAACATTAAAGGCTTGCAAATCTTCTTTCAAAGCGGCTAATTTTTCTTTTAACGCCAAAGTTTTGAACTCACGCAGACGTTCTTCTTCCTCCATCTGCAGGAACTTGTCGCCATAGATTTTTACTATACGTTTAGCAGTATCAATAATATCTAAACCATGATATCCGTTCTCCGGGAATTCGCATTCCACTCCCAACAAAGCCAAGTATCTGGCATTGACGGAAGCCGCCAAGTTTTCAATCTGGTTACCGGCATCATTGATATAATATTCGCGGGTCACATTATAGCCAGCCGCCTTCATCAGATTAGCCAAAGCACTTCCCACTGCGGCGCCACGACCGTGTCCAACATGCAGCGGGCCGGTTGGGTTAGCACTGACATATTCCAGCTGGATCTTTTCAGGATTTTCCTGCTTTAAATCACCGTAAGCATCGCCCTGCGCGAGAATACTGCTCAATAGAGTGTAAATCCAATCCTGCTTTAAATAGAAATTGATGAAACCAGGGCCAGCAATTTCTGTTTTATCTATATAAGCACAATCGAGGTTTTCTACTACAGCCTGAGCAACCACCCTTGGGTTACAGCGCAAACTGCGAGCTGCCTGCATAGCAAAATTTGTTGCGAAATCACCAAATTCTTTTTGAGGCGGCACCTCTAAAACCACCTCCGGTAATTCGCCCTCTTTAATTGTTCCTTTAACAATTGCTTTACAAGCCGCTTCTTTAATGCTCTGCGCTAATATTTCCTTTATGTTCACCTTATTTTTCCTCCTCAATCTCTATCTCCAAGCAGATATCATTAGGGGTATCCCCCCCTATTTCAGTGCTATATTCTACATGCAGCTTCCAAATGCCGTTTTCACAAGCAACATTAATGCTTTTCGTCCTGGCAACAACCGGAATAGCCATATAAGGCGTTTTGTAAAGGCTGTTGTCAACGAGACCCTGAGCAAACTCCTGCCTGTGCTCCAGTTGACCATAACGTATGATGACTATGCTTTTTTCATCCCACTTAATAGTCGTTTTAGTGCCTTCCAAGCCAGTATCGGCATTTTCATCATAAACCACATAATATTTGCCGCCACGCCCAGCCATCTGCCCGGAAAAAATCGTTTGCAGACGATCCGCAGCATTCAGGCCCTTGGCCTGACTATCAATCGTAATCTTAACTCGCTGCACGTTTTTCACTCCGTATAATGCGAGAAGCCTGCCACCCTTTCATCATCGAAAACCATGTTGAAAAGAAAAGGAGCAAGCCCTCCGAAATAATTCTTTGTAATTTATAACTTTCCACAAGCCTTTAACTCCAGGAAAGAAGCTCTTTTTTATCTATAAAACCAAAAGTTAGACAAAATTTCTTTATTTATTATATATGATACTTCCATTTTCCACAAGCAAAAGTGAACATTTTTCACAAACACTTGCAGGCAGTTATAAACCGCTAAGAATCAATCTTATCCCGCATTTTTTTACAAAAGAAAGACCCGCCTTTGATCCTCCGGCGGGTCCAGTTTCTTAACGCATATTTTCAATAAACTCTTCGAAACCATCGACAAGGATAGTGTGGCCGGTACAACGCAAATCACGAACAGAAGAACCATAGACTTCTGAAAAAGCTTCACTGACTTCTATGTCCAGGCCTTCTTTGCGATATTCTTCCATCATCTTTACAATAAACTTGTTAATTTCGTAAATTGTATTGCCTTCACTGTCCGTCTTAATCTTGACGTTAACCGGGATTATTCTGGTTTCCGGTTCGTACTTTTCCACAGTAACGTCCCAGCCGCCAGGCACAGGAGGTTTACGTCTCGCTACAATCATGTATTCTGGCGTAAAGCCAACATAAGCCTCCAAAGTATTAATCAACTTCGCTTTTTTTACAGGATATCCGTTAGCAGCTCCCCACTTCACTATCTCATCGCAAACTTCATTATTATGAATTACGCTTGGGAATGTCGTAGCTACTAAAATTTTGTTTTCAGCCATTAACAATAACCTCCCGTTTACTAAACTAAAGTTAATTTTATCTTATTTTCTTTTATTTTTCAATAAAACTGCTATCACAAATAATTTACATGTGCTTCTAAACATATTTTTTATGCTTAATCCTGCCGCTTACGGCAAAAAAATAGGATTGTCCAATTTTTATTGAGACAATCCTATAATAAACAAATTTTAAATTTGACCCATTGATTTCAAAATCATCTGGGCGATAACGGCCGATCCAAAATAAGTTCCTACAAAAATAATGCAGGACAACACTACAATCCTCCAGCCGGAATGTGCAAAGGCGTCAAGGTCTTTCCCAATGGAAACACCCGCGTAAGCAAGAATAGGTGTGCAAAGTGCAAGAAATCCGACTTTTTTCATGCAAGCATTAATGAAATCAGCTCCAGGAACTCCTGGGTAGGTAAGAATACAGGCTAGGGTTACTACATAAGCAACACCGGGTATGCCGCCTGGTAAGTACCTGCCCATGGCAATACCTACGATAGCTATGCAAATCAAAATCAACATTCCGGGTATAGCTTCTATTAAACCATTATTTGAGCCCAAAGTATTGCCTACTAAAGATAATACTGCAACAATCACCAAAATGATGAGCGTTTCCGTCAGCGTGTATTTATTCATTTTGCAGCATCCTCCCCTTTTGGCCATTCTCCGTATTTAAAATGATAAATACGCTTATAAAGTTTTTCTGTCAAAGGCAAAGCAAGCCACAAACTCATATAAAGTCCGTCCAATCCTGAAAGCATATTGCTGGCGGCGCCAAATGCTGCCAGTTGCTCGGCCATATGCGGATACATGACGCTCAAAGAACCAACGGCGGCAGTCATCATACTAGCGCTGCCAACACCGGCTGCCATAGCCAGAGCGTATGGATGGAAAGGAAGGTAAGCGGCTGCCATGCTAGCCATAATACCGAAAAAGATCGTACCGAAAACCGTACCGCTGATATAGACGCCCATTACGCCGCGGCCTTCAGCTGAATCAAGGCCAAATTTTTCGCCAATCAAAGCCACATTCGGTTCACGCGCAATCGAGTGTGCTGCACCAACAGTTTCTCTTTTTAAGCCAAAATACATAGCGATAGGGACACCAAGCAATACAGTGCCCAAATTGCCAAATTCCTGCAAAATCAAAGCCGGTCCGGCGCTGATAATTTTTGGCAGGGTCGGACCAACCAGCGTGCCGTAGCGCGCCATCAGGAGCATCAAAGTTATGCCAAGCAGCGAGCCCGCGTCAACCATGTCTTTCTGGTTTACTACTTTCAAAAATTTCGGCGCTAAAAAAATACCGATAACTAGTGCATAAAGCATAGGCAATAAAACAATTGTTCCTACTCCTACCTTGAACTTAGCCACCCCTATTAGTTCTGCTATAATGATGAGACCCAGAACCAAAGCATGAAGTTTAATGTTCTTCATTTTTTTCCCCCTTTTTATTTGTTAAAATACCCATCCAATTTCTTCACATACTCATCCCTGGATAAAATTGGCTTATACCCCTCTAAGATATCCTTTGCCTTTACTGCCTCATCTGCCAGAAGATCAATGATCATCATGGCGAAGGTTTTTGCCGGCAAGAGCACTGCATCACGATAATCAACAACGCAGAAATCCTTTGTATGTAAAAGGCCGTTTGTTCCTCCGATAAACGGATGAATAACCGGCATCAGGTGGGAAACGTCACCCATATCCGTGGAAGCGCTGAAATGACCTGCATCTTTGACCGCAACTTCGGGATTGACAAGCTTGGCATTAGCCACGAATAATTCATTCATTGCTGCATTACAGACCAACGGCAATTGTCCCGGCAGCGTTTCGATGATTGTTTTTGCACCAACAGCATCGCCACCAGCTTTTAAAGCAGCATCCACCTTGGCCTGGGTGGCATCAATCGCGTCCATGGTCTTCGCCCTGACATAGGTTTCAATCCTGACGTCGGCGGGCACGGAGTTAACTAAGTCTCCGCCTTTGGTTATAATCGGATGCACTCTTATGACATCTTTTTCCCTGAAGGTTTCCCGCAAGGCATTAATGCCCATTATTCCGAGCATTGCAGCATTCAGGGCGTTAATGCCTTGATCAGGGGCATCGGCGGCATGAGCAGTTTTGCCAACATACTGAATAGTCTTGCCGATAAAGCCATTGCTTGACTGTCCAATGGAAACTGTTGCTTCAGGCATATTCTTATCGGAATGAATCTGCATCGCCATGTCGATATCCGCAAACTCGCCGCGGTAGATAAGTTCACCCTTGCCATGCAGGAAATGCAGCTTGCCTTCTTCAATCAGCTTTTTGCGGTAAGCAAGCTCCACGTATTCCTCTGCCGGAACACCAAAAAACACCACTTCACCTGCCAACTCCGACATAACTCCGGACTTGACTAAACCGTATGCTGCGCCCAACATTGCCGCAGTTTGCAGATTATGCCCGCAAGCATGAGCAGCTCCGGTCAATGGATCAGCCGCACTGCTGTCCGGGCAGCCTATCGCATCAAGCTCGCCCAAAATGGCAACTGTAGGGCCCTTCTTGCCTCCCTGCAGCCTTCCTTTCAACCCTGTTATGGCCAGGCCTGATTTATATTCTATTTCCAGCTCCTCGAAAATTGCCGCAATCTTAGCTGCCGTTTTCGTTTCTTTGAAACCTAATTCCGGATCTTTGGCAACATCCTTCGCATAAGCTACAATTTTACTTTCATTGGCATCAATTGCAGCGCAAATTCTTTTTTTCATTTCATTAATATCCGTTTTAGACAACTCTCTTCCGTAAAAAGTCGTGACCAGCTTTTAGCTTTCCTGCAAAGTCCGATATTATAAATTCGCCGCTGACGGACAAAATCCTGCATGCTTTTACCTGCATTACTTTTTTATCTTTAATAAAAGTGCGCATTTTGAAATTAGCACACTCTAAAAACGACAAGGTCGATTAATTGTCTTTTATATTGCCCTATGATAAAATTATAGCTTAAGGAACATCCTCATTATTCTTGTTCCAAGGAAAGGATTCTCTCATGTTTGACACAATAGAAAAAGATATTGAAGTCGTTATGCAGCGCGACCCTGCGGCTAAATCGAAGCTGGAAGTTGCGCTGTGCTATCCGGGCTTGCACGCCATATGGCTTCATCGTATCGCACATAAATTATATAAGCGCGGTTGGGTACTTTTGCCCCGTCTCATCAATACATTCTCGCGATTTCTGACGGGCATCGACATCCATCCCGGTGCCAAGCTCGGTCCAGGTCTTTTCATAGATCATGGTATGGGCCTTGTCATAGGTGAAACAGCCGAAATCGGCGCTAACGTTACTCTTTATCAAGGAGTAACACTCGGAGGCACCGGTAAAGAAAGAGGCAAACGTCATCCAACTATCGGCGACAACGTTGTAGTTGCCAGTGGCGCCAAAGTTCTCGGCTCATTTACTGTTGGTGACAATGCCAAAATCGGTTCCGGTTCCGTAGTGCTTCACGAGGTGCCTCCCAATTCCGTAGTTGTCGGTATTCCTGGACGCGTCGTAACTCGAAATGGCAAAAAAGTAACCCCTGATGGCGGCATTGATCTCAATCATGACGTACTGCCGGATCCGGTTGCTGAATATGAAACCGGAATGTCTGATGACATCAAACTGCTTGAAAGCCGTTTGAAGGGACTCGAAAAAATGGTTTTGACCCTGCAAAAAAAAGTAAACGAAAAAGAGAAAAGCTCTGAAAACGAGGTAAAATAATGAGCAAAAAAATGACGATGCAGGAGGCAATTACAGAAGCAAAACGTTGTCTTAATTGTTCCCGCCCTCTTTGCCGCACGGGTTGTCCTATTGAAAACAATATTCCGGAATTTATCCGTGCCCTCGGCGAAGGCAATATAGGAACCGCTTACGAAACGATTGCCGAGAGAAGCAATCTCCCTGCAATTTGCGGTCGTGTCTGCGCCCACGAAAAACAATGTGAAGCTCATTGCATCCTAGCCAAAAAGAACGCTGCCATCTCCATTGGCAGCCTGGAAATGTTTATTGCTGATTTCGCTCACGAATACGGTCTCAACCCTGTCCCCCCCTCAACCGGCAAAAGGGGGAAAGTTGCGGTCATAGGTTCCGGTCCTGCAGGCTTGACCGTTGCCGGAGACTTGGCGAAAATGGATTTTGCCGTTACGATTTTTGAAGGGCAGCCTGAGCCTGGCGGTGTCCTTCTTTTCGGGATTCCGGAATTCCGTCTGGAAAAAGACGTTGTTCGACGCGAAATCAACATCTTGAGAAAACTGGGTGTGGAAATTGTTACAGAAACTTTGATTGGGCCTGACATGAATGTCGACGACCTTTTTGAAAAAGGTTATGATGCAATTTTCATGGGTACCGGCACAGCTCTCCCC
>RZYP01000322.1 GCA_009930275.1 Negativicutes bacterium | reverse complement strand
GAACTGGATGAAGCAGTGGTAGTTTCCAAAATGGAAATAACCACTCCTCATGGAGCGATACCAGATAAAACTCAGACCCAAAATGCTCAGTTTTACAGCCTTGACGCAATTATCTCTGTTGGCTATCGTGTGAATTCAATAAGAGCAACCCATTTCCGTATTTGGGCTACCGGAGTACTGAAAGAGTATATGACAAAAGGATTTGCTCTCGATGACGAACGTCTGAAACAAGGCAAAACAGCCTTTGGAAAAGACTATTTCAGAGAACTCTTAGAGCGCGTTCGTTCCATCCGTGCCAGCGAACGCAGGATCTGGCAGCAGATCACAGATATATTCGCAGAGTGCAGTATCGACTATAAGAAAAACTCTCAAGTAACACTGGACTTCTACGCCATGGTGCAAAATAAGTTCCACTATGCAATCACAGGACAAACCGCTGCAGAAATCGTTTATTCCAGGGCCGACTGCAATCAGGAGAACATGGGACTGACTACATGGAAACATGCACCTGAAGGCCGCATTCTGAAATCGGATGTCATGGTTGCAAAGAACTATTTGAACGAAAAGCAGATTCGGCAGCTGGAAAGGACCGTTGCAGGCTATTTTGACTACATAGAAGATCTGATCGAACGGGAAAACACCTTTACGATGGAAGAATTTTCCGCGAGTATCAATGAATTTCTATCCTTCAGGAAATATGAGATCCTGAAAGATAAAGGGACTGTTTCTAAGCAGCTTGCTGTCGCAAAAGCGGAGAAAGAATACGAGTCATTCAACAAGACCCAAAAGATCCTTTCCGATTTTGACAAGGAAGTTAAGCGACTCTTGGAGAAGAGGGACGAAACGGATGAGTAAACTGGAAGAACTGATCAACGAGCTCTGTCCGGATGGTGTGGAGTATATACGATTGGGCAATATGACAAAAATTTTACGTGGCAAGAGGTTAATAAAAAGCCAATTATCATACAATGAAAAATATCCTGTTTTCCACGGAGGATTAGAACCTTTAGGATATTATGGAGAAAGCAACAGGAAAGCAAATACTGTTATGGTAATAAATGTTGGAGCGTCTGCTGGAACAGTTGGGTATAGTAATGTTGAGTTTTGGTCGTCTGATGGGTGTTTTTGTCTTGAACACTCAACGTCAATAATAAATAGATATGCATATTACGCATTACTTAGTTGCGAAAAATTACTGCGTTCAAAAGTGAGATTTGCTGGTATTCCAACCCTAGATAATAAAGTTGTCGAAGATGTTAAATTTCCCCTACCACCGCTGCCAG
The DNA here is from genome assembly GCA_009930275.1 of Negativicutes bacterium. The sequence continues at coordinate 436 of RZYP01000322.1, read as the reverse complement.
TACAGCATGAAATTGTCAGGATACTGGACAATTTCATGGAGCTTACAGCGGAGCTTACAGCGGAGCTTACAGAGAGAAAAAAGCAATATGAATATTATCGAGATTTTTTGTTTGATTTTAGCGATGATGTCCCAAGAGTAAAATTAGTTGATATAACAGATATATCTCGTGGTGTACGAGTAGTAAAAAAGCAGTTAATACCTAATGGTAAGTACCCGGTATATCAAAACTGCCTTACAGCAATGGGCTATTATGACAAACATAATTGTGATGCTGATACTACTTATGTAATCAGTGCGGGTGCGGCAGGTGAAATTGGCTTTTGTGATAAGGACTTTTGGGCGGCTGATGACTGTTTAATATTTTCAAACCTTAATGGTGTTATCAATAAGTATATTTATTATTTTCTAACGACAAAGCAAGATTTTATTCGTTC
>RZYP01000081.1 GCA_009930275.1 Negativicutes bacterium | reverse complement strand
GGCGAAGACTTCTTCTTCTATACTCGCCACAAGCCTTCAATAAAGGCTGGCTTCTTCGGTCTCGGCGTCAATGCAGTTCCAGGACTCCACCATCCTGATATGCATTTTGATACCGATGCATTAGAAACGGGCGTGGATATTTTCAAAACCGCAGTGAAAAAAATACTCGGCTAAAAACAAAGACGGCAAAAAACAAGAGGCTCCATTGTTAAAATGGAGCCTCTTGTTTTATCTTTAATTATTTTTCTACATTAAATTGCCCGTTATGTAGGCCACTAATGGCAGCGTAAAAAGGCAGAAAATAGTCGTGACCATGATAGCGCCAATGGCGCAATTCTCATCCGAGCCGTTCGTTCGCGCAAACATCGCAATAGCCGCCATGCTAGGTACGCCGGTAAGTGTAGTAATTACCGTAACAATTTCCGGTTGGACCTGAAACGCTCTGAGCACTGCAAAGACAAGTACTGGTGCTATAATCATCTTCCCAACCACCATCGCATAATACTCTATTCTTTTTATAAAGCGTCTGATATCAGTAAAACAGAAGCTCGCCCCTATATAAATCAGCGATAACGGCGTTGTCGCATTACCAACTGCACCCAAGGCCTTATTCAAAGTAGCCGGCAGTTTCCACCCCGTCATAATGAAGATAATTGCCAAAATAATACCAACCATGGCCGGACTCATGATATTTTTAAGATTTGACTTCAGCGAAGCCTCTTTTAATTTTTCTTCCGGCAAGGTCATATAGAAGCCAATACTCCAAAGCACTATCTGGTCAACAATAAAGAAGAGAGCCATATAGAGCATCCCTCTTTCCGGTAAAATTCCCAAAATCAAAGGAATACCGATAAAACCCACATTGCCAAACATTGTAGCTGCGTGATAAATACGGCCATAATTACCCGTGAGGGCAAAGGCCTTTTTCAGTAAGTAACCCACGACAAAAAGAACGCCGAACATAAAAAAGGAAGCAATAAGCGCCTCTATAAAAGAAAGCATCATGTCGCTTTTGGTCGCACCATTGATGGATTTATGAAAAATCATAACAGGCAGTATCAAGCGCATGATCAGCTTCGACAAATCACTAAGTGACTTTTCATTCATGGCGTTCGTTTTTACCGCAAAAACGCCCAATAGTATCATGACGGTGAAAATTTCTAATTGCGTAAGCACGCGATAAAAGTATTCCATTAAATTGCCCCCTTTTGGCCCCTCCAGAAAGAACAGCCACTTTAATTATATAGCACCGGCTTAGCTTCCACAAACAAAATAGTCCTGCCGCAACAGGCACCATTGTATTTTCATAATTTTTCTTCCGGAGACCAACTATTTCGATTGTTTTTTACGGATTTTATTATATAATTTATAACATGCAGTAAAAACAATTAGCCTGCCGAAGGCTCTTCGGCAAGAATATACGAGGAAGTGTTCTGATGAAAAAACTATTTACTTTAACGCTCTTTTTGATTTTTCTTCTGCCAGCTCTTTGCCTGGCGCAGGATTTCGCTACTGCGCGCCCAATTATCGGCGTTATTCGAGTTGGCGACGAGGCCCTTTTCAACGACGAGGAAATTGTTTGCATAATTGATGAAAAAACTTCGGCATTGTTTGAAACTGAGACATATCAATATCTTCCTTTCACCGAGCTGGAGCCTTCATTTACAGCTTTCCTCGCTTCTAACGATGTGCAGAATACTAGCGAACTAACTGACGAGCTACTACACAAATTCGCAAAAGAGCAGGATCTGGATTATCTATTATTTACAGAATATAAAATAGATGAACTCCAGTATGATCGTGTTTTCTTTAAATCGACTTATCGTGTTATGTTGGGTACAGACATTAAGCTACTTGATGCGGATGAAGGTGAAGTCCTCTACGCTAATCATTTGATTGCTGACGGCAATTCCAATGATGAAAATACAGCCTACAGAAAAAGCGTAAAAAAAATGATGCGGCGTATTAAAGCACATTTTAATGTCGATGTTATTTTAGAATAATAATATGCAATGGTGCTATAAAACAATAACCGGCCGCACAAGCGGCCGGTTATTGTTTTATTTTATTGGCGTTTGCCGAGTTCTTTATCAATATACATTAACGGAGCACCTTTGTCCCCAACCATTTTCAGGCTTTCCAGGATAGCACATGCATTGCTTTCTTCCTCAACCTGCTCGGTAATATACCATTGCAGCAGAACCTGTGCCGGGTAGTCTTTTTCCGCAACTGCGGCTTCATATAGCTTATTGATACTTGCTGTTACAAATTGTTCATGCTTCAAAACTTCTTCGAAAATTGCCTTAGGAGAACCAAATTCACACGGCGGGGCATCGATTTTACCTAATTGAGCTTTGCCGCCTCTTTCCAGAAGATGACCGAGCAACTTCATGCCGTGCTCAATCTCTTCCTGATACTGCAATTTGAGCCATTTAGCAAAACCAGGTAGGTTACCCGCTTCACAATAGGCTGACATAGCTAAATATAAATAAGCCGAATAGAATTCTTTTTGGATTTGATCGTTAAAAGCCGCCTGCATTTTTTGTTCATAAAATCACCCTCCTCTGAATTAAGTTCTATAATGATTTTACCAAAAGTTCTGATTTATGTATATTGTTATTTCCCCTCGAAGTAATACTGCGTCCACATAATGACCTCCGCCAGTGAAGGATGCGGCGTCATTGTCTCCCCCACGCTTATTACCGAATGCGGGTCCAGTGTTCTCTTAAGGCCAATACTGCGCAGCTCTTTAGCTGTCGCCGACGCAATCTCTTCATGAATGGGTTCGATCTTGCGCGTGCCAAGATTAAGCAGGTTGATAAAAGGCTGAATCAAGATAGAAGCCTGTGCCCCTATCACATGAATGCCGAGCATTTTATTTGTTGTTTTTTCCACAACAAGCTTGACGAAACCATCTGTCGGCTCGCCTTTGGTATAGCCGAGGGCGTAGCCCTTAGCCGTATTATGATAATATTGCTTGCCGATTTTCACCTCATAACCCTGCTTGACGGCCTGTTCCTCCGTAAGGCCCACGTGCGCAACCTGCGGATAGGTAAAAGTAACAGCCGGAACAAGATCATAACACGCCCAGCGCCAATTATGAGGTTCATTGCCCTGGAATAAGTTATGTGCCAGAATTTCAGCTTCATAGTTCGCCTTATGTCTGAAAGCAGGCTGGCCGTTGACATCGCCTAGTGCCCAGATACCTTCTACGCTAGTTTCCAGCAGCTCATTTGTTTTGATCCAGCCTCTGTCATCTGTCACAACAGATGTTTTTTCCAGCTGGAGGCCGCCGGTCGCCGGCCTGACGCCAGTCGCGTACATTACTTCTTCACCGGCAAGTTCAACTTTCTCGCCGGAAAGCCTGTCCTCGAAGGTCAGAACTTTTTGACCGTTTGCCTGCCTGGCCTCTAATAAATTCAAATTTAAGAATACCCTGATGCCCATGTCCTCCATGCTATGAAGAATTTGCTCCGAAACCTCGGCATCTTCACGCGGCAAAAGCCTGGGGTTATGCTGCACCAGCGTTACCTCGGTACCGGCTGCCGAAAAAATATGGGCAAATTCACAGCCAATCGGACCACCGCCGACGATAATCAGGCTCTTAGGCAGTTGCTTGGGGTATTTAGGTCCGAAAAGAGATTCCGAGCACAAATAGCCCGTTTCTTCCCGACCCGGTATTTCCGGCAGATTGGTTTGGGCGCCAACCCCAATGAAGATTTTGTCGGCCGTCATTTCCTCTGACAAAGACCCGTTATTGAGTTTAACCTGTAAAACCTTTTCACCCATAAAAAAGGCTTTGCCTTGGTAGATTTGCAGATTAGGCTGCTTCTTATAATAGCCGAGAACCTTCTGATGCTCGTCAATCTTTTCCCAGACACGCTGCGAGACGACTTCCCAGTTCATCGTTGCTGGTGCTACTTCAACACCAATCTTCGGCAAATCTTTGATTTCCCTGATGTAGTCCGCCGCCGTAGCCAGCACCTTGGTCGGTATGCAGCCACGCGTCAGACAGGTGCCCCCGAACTTGCCTTTTTCGATTACAGCGCAATGGAGGCCCTGCTTCAATGCCGCATCCAAAACAATATTTCCTGCACCCGTACCAATAACTATGACATCATATTTTTGCACACGAAACACCTCGCTTAACAATATGCATTTTTAGACCATTTTTGACCTCATAAATATTTATTCGCTATCCGGAACAATTGCCAATTTATATCCCAGAGGACGAAGTAGTTTTATAACCGTATCAATTTTAGGTGTTACTTTCATTTTCTCCATTCTGGCAACTGCTGCTTGCTTAAGGCCTGCGGCTTCGGCCAGTTGTGTTTGCGTCATGCCTTTCTTCTCTCTTGCCTCAACCAGTTTGCCAATTAGTTCAACTTCAAGGTCTATTTTTGCCTTTTGTTCTTCAGTAATGAAATTTTTATCCTGCCACAATTCCTTAAACTTACTTCCCATTATTCTCGCTCCTTTCTATGTAACTCTTCATGCATTTTTCAGCACGTTCTATTTCTCTTTTAGGTGTCTTTTGAGTTTTCTTTAAAAAGTGACTCAATAACACTATTTTGCCATTCATAAAAGTAAAGAAGAAAATTCTATCACGCACTGGCCTAAGTTCCCACAAATTTGTGCCCTGAATCCTCTTCATATACGGTTCTCCAGCACGTGTTCCATACTCTTCCAAGACTCTGATGTAAGTTAAAATTTTCTCAACGCGGATTCTACATTCTTTGTTTGTTTTTCCAGATTGCTGTAATTAGACTAACAAATCTTTTACCGGTTCTTGCCCCTTATTGTTCTGATAGAATTCAATATCATACAAATCTCCACATCTCTTTTCCTCCAATATTATAACATATATGTTATAATATTGGGAAGGTTTATTTCTTTCATAAAGACGAAGAGACCGGTTCCCACTTAACAAAAAAATATGTCCAGTGAGAACCGTTCTCTTTATCTAATATATTTCAATATAATTCCGGCCTGCGATCACGCAGGAAAAAGCGCTTCCCCATACTTCCCTTGCCGGCCTGTCGGTAAAGTTCCAGCTCCTTCAAAGACAATGTTACGGCAAGCAGCCCTTCCTGGCCCGAAAAATCCTCGGCAATAAGGGTGCCATCCGGGCCGTAAACCAAGGAGCCGCCGGCAAACTTACTGCCATGGCCATTGTCTCCCAGCTGATTGCAACACGCGAAATAAACGCGGTTATCATAAGCCCTTGCCGGAAGGTACTTGCTCCAGATTTCCTTGCGGCTGCCGGTAGAAACAAGCGGCACAGCATGCGGCGCAAAAACTATTTGGGCACCCAATTGCGAAAGCTTTGTCGTGACTTCCGGGAAATGCGTATCATAGCATAACTCGATGCCAAACTTCAGCCCGTTCTTCAAAGTAAATACCGGCAGCCTATCGCCGGCAGTAAAGTGCAGCTTTTCCCTCTGCCCCAAATGAGTTTTGCGATAAAAGTCGGTATTGCCGTCTCCCTTACAAATTAACTGGGTAATGTAGGTCTTATTGTCGCTGCCTGTTTCGGCAATGCCTGCCAGGACCACCATCTTTAATTCCTGTGCCAAAACCTGCAAAGACTGAACCGCTTCTGCAGTTTTTTCCGCTTGCGCCTGCCAATCCTGCCCTAGACAATAACCACTTAGTGAAAGCTCCGGGAAACAAACGATCTCTACCCCTTGGGCAGCAGCCTGCCGAACGAAGCCTTCTATTTTTTGAAGATTTGCGTGCAGATTATCGCAACGCGAAACCATCTGCACCAAGCCGATTGTGATTTCACCCATAACATTGCCCCTATGTGATAATTTCCGAGATAAACTATTACTGCCACTAATACTGTAGCGCTATTATCATCTTTTGGCAAGCAGATCCAGAAAAGGACAGAAGGGGACAGTCCCCTTCGGTCCACTCTTTGTTTTTTAGTCGTTCAATCCTTTACAATTTACGCATACCAACATTTCAATTCAGGCAAACAGTGCCAAACTTAAAACATTTTTTGATAACTAACCGGCGTCAGGCCGGTTAGTTATTTAAATTGAAGCGAAAAATGACTTTGATTGACAAAGGGGATGAGACAAAGGGGACAGTCCCCTTTGTCTCACTTTTTCTCTTCCTTAGCTGTTAATGATTTGCACTCTCATGTTTAAAATATCGCTGAAGAAATCCACAGGCATGAGTGTTTTGCCGTTAATCACCACAGGCGCATCATCAAGCTCAATCAATTCCTGCCCTTTTTGATAGCTTGTGCTGCCGATTCTAAAGGCGGCGGCAATGTGTGCGCCTGTCAGAACCCTAACCTGTTGCTGCTCGCTATCCCAGAGAAGGTTATAGCCTAAGTTTTCCATGATAACCCTAAGCGGCAGCATAACTTTATCACCGCTTACTAAAATATTATCCCCCTCGCCCAGTGTCAGTTCTTTGCCATTAGCAAAAATAACGCCAGTGCCAAGAAGCACCCTAATTTGTGCCGGAAGCAAAACTGCTTTAATCGCCGTTGCCTGCCCCGGCATACTCATAGTCATCATGTTGTACCAGACGAGTAATTCGGAGCCTTCCCGAACATTGTTGTGTTGCGGGAATATCTCTTTTCTGATAGTTATCAGCATATCGCCGTTTGTGGAGAGCGCCCTGATATTGCCGTCGCTCTTTTTCTGCACATTGGCAACCTGCATGTACATTCCTATACCACCGCTCGTTGGCGTTCCCACCACTAAAGCAATGGCATTGGCTTGCGGCGGCATACTTTTTCTGACCTGCGGTCCGTAGTAAGCTACCACCTTTTCGCCCTTTTGCAAAACAGAAAAGCCGACTGGCCTACCATCCTCAGCAGAAACAATATGCGTGCTCGCCGTAATATCCAACACTATTTCTCCGTGACTCCCTTGGCCAACAACCCTGACGGTGTCGCTGCCAACTTCTGCAATCTGCCCCTTAGTAAAAAGAACTTCCTTAGGCTTTCCTTGGGCAAAAGCAGTGCAAAAGCCCATCATGGCAACAAGCAAAGAAAGCATCCATAATATTTTTTTCATTTCAACATCCCCTCAATATATTAATTCAAGCCAACATCTTTTCTTTTTTCCTACTGCACATATTCTTTTTTTGCCAAAGATAAATCCATCATTTCGCCAACCTTCAGATCCCACTCAGGCGGTACAAAAGGATTTAAACCGCCACCCGGGCAGAAGGTTAATTCTCCAAAATAAATTTTACCTTCAATATCATAAAAATCCACGCGCACGAAGGGAAAATCCTGCGCCAATATACCTGCCAGCTCAATCATTTTCTCGAAATTTTCCGGCTTTTTAATATTATCTTTTGGCAGTTCCTTCTTTCTGAACGGCAGCGGTTTAAACTCCAGGTCCAGAAAATTGATCTTGGTACCCTTGCCTCGATCCGAACAAGCGTAAAGATATTGAGGCTTTCTATTGAAACAGACAAACTTGTAGTCTATTATCTCGCCCGGATGCAGCTTTTCACAAATAATTTTGGGAATGATATCTTTATAATAGCGTTCGCCGCTGGTATAAAAATAATTAGTCAGCAGCCACTTCTCCATTTTCATAAATTCCTTAGGCCAATCCATCTTGCTTTTGTCCTTACACAGGATAACATGCCCAGAAGCATGGTTGCTTTTGAAAACAAACTCATTCGGCAGCGCATCGAGGTCTATTTCGTCAACCGCATCATAAATACCATAAACAGGTGCCAGATACTCTTCACCAATTTTTTCGGCAATATAGGAACGCACCGCAACCTTATCGGCACAACGCGTCATGAGAGGATCACTATACCGCGCCTTCATCCATTGCAATTTTTCGTTATAGGTCTGAGGGTTATCCAAATTCAACTCGTAGCCTACGCGTTTTTTGAATTTGCGCCGCAGATTACTCTCGTAAAAAAAGTCCATCAGAAAATACCTTCTGCTATGCGCTAGCAACATGTAGAGCCTACGACCCCAAAATTTAATTCTATCCAAAATTTAACCCCCCTCATATAACGCCCTGCCCAAAAATCAATCACCGATTCTCGTAATTTTAAAATCCAGGAAAGCAAAAATCAGAGCAAAAATCATGCCGGAATAGCACAAAACAGCCCACGGCAAATAATCAAGCGTTGGCACGCCGACAGTTGTCGAAAGATATATGCCCGTAATCGACCAGGGAATAATTGGCACGGCACAGGTCCCCGCATCTTCCAAGGTGCGCGATAAATTCTGTGATGCAACATTCATCTTTTCGTATATAGGGCTGAACAATTCGCCCAACATAAGAATAGACAAATACGTGCTGCCTACAGTGCAACATACCAGCAGCGAGGCAAAAAGCGTAGTTGCGATAAGTGAAGAAACTGATTTAATCATTTTCAGCAAGT
>RZYP01000080.1 GCA_009930275.1 Negativicutes bacterium | reverse complement strand
GCTTATGTTTGGGGATATTTTTAATATGATAGGTGGTCAACGCTCCGATTCTTTCTTCAATGATTATTCTCAAAAACAGAGAGGTCTCTCCAGCACCTTTACCGTGATGGCAAGAGTCAGCTACATCTTCAACTGGGGGAACCGTTCCGCAAAAATACGGCGTACCTCTACCGGAAACAGATCAGAACAAGGACGCATCAGCAGTGAAAATTAAAATAACCAAGGTCGGGAAGCTGAAAACGATAAAACAAATAGAGTAGGCATAATTAAAAAATCAAATTGTATGGAAAACAATGTAACAAAAATGCGACAATTTACACATCTATCAGTAGATAGGATGAAACATGTGTGTGGAGGAGAAGTCATTCATGTAAACAAAATGATTAATTTTTGTCCTATGTGTGGACACGGCTTAACCGATGATGATATCCAAGCAGGTCCAACGTATACATATCTTTGTCCTAATTGTGGTTCAACAGGAACACTGCCTGAAGAAAATTGAGTGATTCTTTTCTTTTGAAAAGTGATGCATAAGTTTCCGTTCTATAAACAATTAGACAAATCTGAATGTGGATCTTCATGCTTGCGAATGATTTCTAAGTATTATGGGAAATATTTCACTGCTGAAACAATGCGAAAAAAAACATTTGTATCCCATAATGGCACATCATTTTTAGAAATAAAGCAGGCTGCAGAAAATATAGGACTGGAAACTTATGCATTAGAATTAGATTGGGAACAACTTAAACAAATAAACAAACCTTGCATTATTCACTGGAATAATAATCACTTTGTTGTTGTTTATAAAATCAAACAAAACCGTCGAACAAAGGAAGAAAAAGTCTTAGTCGCAGATCCGGGCAGTGGGTTGATAACATACAATAAAGATTTATTTTTAAATCACTGGCTGCAAAAAACTTATACTCATAAAGGATTTGCGTTATCTTTTTCTCCTACGCAAACATTTAAAAACATCGTCTCCGAAAAAGATACTTCTCTTACTTGGACGGATTTATTTCGTTATCTGATACCATTTAAAAAATCCTTATTCAAGTTTATTTTAACAATGTTAATTGGGAGTCTTATTAGTTTAATTTTCCCTTTCCTCACCCAAGCTGTAGTGGATAAAGGTATAAAAAATGAAGACCTGCATTTAATATTTCTATTGTTAATTGCTCAATTATTGTTGACAATTGGACAATTTGGCAATGAAATGTTACGCTCATGGTTAATGCTACACATCACAATGAAGATGAATATATCCTTTATTTTTGATTTTTTAGCCAAATTAACAAGACTGCCTCTTTCCTTTTTTGATTCCAATAAAATAGGAGATATTATGCAACGCATGGCCGATAATTCCCGTATTCAATCATTCTTAACAGGTTCATTGATTAGTATTTTGATTGCAGGTATTACATTTATTGTTTATTCAATTGTCATGGCCGGCTATAATAAAGAAATCCTATACCTTTTCTTATTGGGGAGTATAATTTATGTTCTTTGGATCTTCTTATTTCTTTCAAAACGAAAGAAACTTGATGCAATTCGCTTTCAGGTTTTATCTTCTAATCAGAGTAATATGATCCAATTGATATCAGGTATGCAGGATATTAAATTGAACAATTGTGAAAAAAGCAAACTGCATGATTGGAAGAAAATACAAATGAATATTTATCAAATAAATATTAAATCGAAGATATTGGAACAAATACAAGGTGTGGGCGGTATATTTTTTGACCAGATTAAAAATCTGGTAATTTCTTATTGGGCTGCCAGATTGGTCGTGGGAGGAAATATGACATTGGGTATGATGATGGCGATGCAATATGTGATAGGACAGTTAAATGCTCCTTTAAAACAATTCATTAGTTTTGTACAAAGTATGCAGGATGCCCATATCAGTTTGGAACGTATGGGTGAAATCTATAATAAAGAAGATGAAATACCTTTGAATTCTGATAAGATTGAAAAAATTCCACCCGTTGGAGAGATTGTTTTTAAAGACGTTTCTTTTCAATATGGAGGTACAGAATCAGAGAAAGTTCTTGATAAAGTAAATTTTACAATTAAACCCGGCAAGATAAATGCACTTGTTGGGACAAGTGGCAGCGGAAAAACGACAATACTAAAACTGTTATTAGGTTATTATAGTCCACAAGAGGGAGAGATACTATTGGCTGGAAAAAAACTGGATGCATATAATATCAGTTCATGGAGGGAAAAATGTGGTGTTGTTATGCAGGAGAGTTATGTTTTTTCAGATACTATAGAGAATAATATAAATTTAAAGGGAGAGGAAATTGATTTTAGACGTCTTCAGTATTCCTCTCATGTTTCTAATATTGAGAATTTTATAAAGTCACAGCCTGAGGGATATAAAACTCAGATTGGTATGGAGGGAAAAGGGATAAGTGCGGGACAACGTCAACGTATCTTAATTGCCCGCGCCATATACAAGAACCCTCAATATGTATTTTTAGATGAAGCTACAAATTCCTTAGATTCTAATAATGAAAAAGTTATATTAGAACGTTTACAGACTTTTTTTAAAAATAGGACTGTTTTTGTGGTTGCCCATCGTTTAAGTACAGTAAAAAATGCCGAGAATATAATTGTATTGGATCAAGGAAAAATAGCAGAAATAGGGACACATTCTAGTTTAACAAAGAAAAAAGGATTATACTATTGTTTGATAAAAAATCAATTGGAATTGGATGTTTTATGACAAACAATGCGCGCCGATAAATTTATAATTTACATTAAGTGTAAATTAAATTGTTTCTTACTTAAATGGATATTATCTTTGCAGATAGAATAATGAAAAAGTGTGTGAATGACGATCGCACAGCACTCAAGACGTATGGAAAAATAAGGTTTGCAAAAATCAAGTTACGACTCACCGCGATTGCTGTCGCTGATACTCTGGAAGAATTACGACATCAACCTGGGAATTGGCATGAACTGACAGGAGATAGAAAAGGGCAATGGGCATGCGACCTGGATCAACCTTACCGTTTAATTTTTGAGCCCCAGAAGAAACCAATACCTACTGACAATTCAGGCAAATATAACTGGACTGAAATTAAGGCAGTTGAGATTATTGAAATCATAAACTATCACAAAGAGAGATAAACAATGGCAACCAATCAATATTTTCCACAAACAATTCCCCATCCTGGCGCCATCCTGGAAGAGAAACTCAAAGAGATGGGTATGTGCAATAAAGAGTTTGCTTTAAGAACCGATAAACCTGAAAAAACAATCACGGCCATTTTGAAAGGTAGTAGCGGAATTACTCCTGAAATGGCAATTAAATTTGAAAATGTCACTCAAATCCCAGCTAATTTCTGGATGAGATATCAGCAGCGTTACAATGAGTTTAAAACCAGAGAGAAATTGCAGATTATTATTGATAACGCTGAACCATGGGCTCGAGAATTTCCTTATGCAAAAATGGCAAAACTTAACTGGTTGCCAGCAACACATGACATCAAAGAAAAAACAAAAAATCTGCTGATTTTTTTTGGTATAGCTTCTCACAAGGGATGGGAGAGCCTTTATATTGAGTCTGAACTTAAGGTTGCAGCTTATACTTCGTTAAAACAATCGCATGAACCCCACGCAATTTCTGCTTGGTTGAGACAAGGAGAAATTCAGGCAAAAAAAGTCCCCCCCCCTGTGTTTGATATCTGTAAAGTAAGGAGTAATATCCCGGCAATGCGCCAATTAATGGTTGATCATCCTGTCGATTTCTTTCGCCAACTTCAACATCTTTGTTTAGAAGCCGGTGTCATTCTACTGTATACTCCCAAATTACCAAAAGTACCTTTAAGCGGCTCAACCCGATGGATAAATGATCATCCGCTTATTCAACTTACGGCTCGGTATAAACAAAATGACCGATTCTGGTTTACCTTTTTTCATGAGTTGGGACATATTGTTTTACATGGTAAAAAATATATCTCACTCGAAAATATAGATTTCGCGGCTGCTGATCCTGAAAATGAAGCACAAGCCAATGATTTTGCTGAAAAATACACATTTTCAAAAGAACAGGAGGAAAAATTATTGCGAGAACATCCTACTTACATATCTCCAGATGACATCATCAATTATGCCAAAGAGTTTAATACGCATCCTGCCATGATAGTTGGAAGGTTGCAACATTTGGGACTCATTCATTTTAGCACTGGCCGTGAATTTATTGTTCCGGTAAACCTTGCTGATCATGCATGATAGCCGGATAACAGCGTAATGAGAAGTAGCAGCAATCAGATCAGAACTGTAACCTGATCAGCGATTGATCGATCTCGTCACGCAGTTCTTGCGAGGTCTGCTTCTCTTTCCGGACTGCCTTCAACGCTTCAACGATTGTCTCCTTTTGCACGCTCCAGCGAAACCAGCCCAGCGCCTCGGCCAGCACCACCCTCACTTCCGAGTCATCGCCCTGGTCTTTCAGGATCGTCAGGAGGGCTGGCACCTGCCGGTGATTGTTGTAGTTACGCAGGAAACGGAGGGCTGAGATCCTTTCCCCTGGCTCCGCAGTTGTATCCTGCATCACATTCAGGTATCGGCCGTATCGTTTCTCCTGACTCTCAAAATAGGATATCACCTCCCCGGCTGCTTCTTCTGACTTCAGCAGGCTGGAACCATTGGTCTGACGAGTGATCTCCTCCCGGATCATCTCCATGCTGAACATCGGCAATGAACCCTGTGCGGCATATTGTACCCGCTGGCTCTCATCGGAGAATAGCACTGTCTCCACCAGTTGAGCGATCAGTTGTTCATCACCATTATAGCCGGCAAAACGGGCACCATTACGGCGAATCAGTTCATAGGGGTCATCCAGCGCTAACAACAGGGCTTCAGTCAGATAGTTGTCGGCAGAGTAGAGGATCCGTTGCAGTGCCTGCATCCGCACACTGTAATAAGGGCTCTCGTTTAGCGTACGGAGCAGCAGTTCGGGATACGCTTTCGGGGGATGATGGGAGAGCATCTTCAGGGCGATGGATTGCAGATTGGGATTGTCGCTCTCCAGATAGGAGAACCAGACCTTTCTCTTGTGACGGTTCAGTGCCAGATCACGGTTGAGTTTTGTTGCGTCAGCGGCACGGTTGTTGGCGGCTCTGCCGGGAGTGAGACGGTATGTGGGATCGCCGATAAGATGAGACTCAAGTGTCTGGATCTCTTTCTGCCAGAAACCGATGCGGGCTCCCTCGGCAAGCATGCCTATCAGCTCCATCGACCATTTATCCTGCAGCACATTGACGCTGTTGCCTTGTGCCACCACCGTGTTGCCATCGGCGAAGATATGATAGCCGGCCACATAACCAGGCTGATGGAAAGAACCGTTGTAACAGGCATCCAGGATGGTGATGCGCGGTTGCGGGCGCAGTCCCCGCAGATCGGAAAGCACGATGTTGATGTCTGCAGCCATCAGCGAGTCGCTCGCCCGTGTGCTGTCGATTCGTAACGAGTCAAAAAAACCGGGTAGAAGAGCATGATCACTGATCATTTTTTCTACATAAGCCTCCCTTCTCTCAGCACTGTAACGTCGATAGCTGTTCCGCAGGCCTACGGCAAACAGTTCCATGGGTCCAAGCGCCCCTTCGCGGTTGTAGCCCAGCTGATTGGGTGCGGGATACTCTCCGTTGATATACTGGGTGTCGAAGGCGCCATGCTCATGGAAGACAAAAAGGTCGGTGCCGGGTGCCTGTAGCCGCTCAAAGAGGCGGTACTTCATGAATGGATCCTGCCGGAAATTATAAAAAGCATTGCCATCGGCCGTCCGGAATGCTTCCGTGAACTGCTCCCTGATGGCGAACTGCTGGTTCTGCCAGGCTGTGAGACAGTCGGAGTTATAGCCGTGACCGTTGAAGAACCTGATGTTATCGGCATAGTTGACCTCCCTGTGTGCCTTCACTACCTTGCGGAGATATCTCCTGAGCAGCTCATGCACATTTTCCCCCATATCGGAGGGAGGCAGCATCCGGGCAGAGTAATAATCACTCTCTATCACCTGAGGAGAACACTCCGTCAGCTCATAATAGAAATGACGTGGGTTTTTCTCATCCACGCTGTGGAAGCGGAACACCAGGTCAAGGTCATCGTAGAAACGATCACTGGTAACGGATGACTCCTCGATGGGGAAGGCCTTCTCGTTCATCTTGAAGGCGGTGGTGGCATGCTGGAAGTTGCGCAGACGCACTACGGGGATATCACCGATAAAGACGGCACCCTCCATCACCGGCTTCCGGCGGTGGATCTTCCGTATCTCTTCTCTTAATGCTTCCGGGTTGTCCCAATCACCGATCAACACAACAGCTCCCAGTCCCTGTTCCTCTAGTATCGCCTTGTAGGCCAGTACCTCTTCTGTTGCCTCTTCAAAGCTTTTGCTGTCTATCACGATCAGAAAGCGGGTGTCGAATCTGCCGTTTTCGGGAATGATACGCTCTGCCGCCGCCAGTGTAAAAAAGGAGGAGACCAAGAAACCCAACAGTAAGGTTTTAATTCTATTCATCTGAATCATATCTATCGCATAAAATGCTCAATTCTTGCAATGCTCTTCTCCAGCTCATTGCTCAGCTGCTGAGGAGCCTGCTCCATGGCAGCTACCTCCCTGAGGGATGTCACGATCTCCTCTCTGCGGCAGGAATGGGTAAACCATCCCATTGCCTCGGCAAGCGCGATACGTAGTGAGAGCTCCTCCTGCGCATCGGCAACTACGCGAAGATAATCATCCACCTGCTTGTGGTAGGTGTTGTTACGCAACATTCTAGTAGCGGAGAGCCTCGCCTTTAGCGGTTTATCCTTAACGGTGACATCATCTGCCATTGCCGTGATCCGTTTACGGGAATCGATCACATTTTTGAAATCACGCCACACACTTTCCGGGTCGGGGTAGGATTGATTCTGATCCAACTGTCTCCTGATCTCCTCCTCCATCAGGTTGAAATCCATCCTGTCGAAGGTGAAGGTGACATTGAAATGAACCCGTTCATCGAGGTGATCGTTCAGGTAGACAGTGGCAAGCGTTGGGATGAAATGGTCGTGACCGACAGCACCCATGGCATATACAGATTTGCGGCGGATAAACTCATAGGGATCACGCACGGAGCGTTGCAGGAGCTTTGCAAAATGATCTCCCCCGTAGTGTTGCAACAGGAGAAATGCCTGCAAACGCACAGTGTAACAGGGTGATTCATTGTAGGCGGTTGTGAGCAACTCCGGCATCTGTTGATATCCGAGATCAAATAACTTGTGCAGTGCCAGCCCTTTCAGGTCGGGTTGTGTCTCCTGCTCATATAGTGACAGCCAGTACGCCTGGTCTGCGGAGCTGAGCTCCACCCGGGAGGCTGTTTTGCCTGCAAAACGGAAGGTGGGGTCGCCAATGATGTGCGACTCCAGGATATTGATCTCACGGGCCCACTCACCCACGCGGAAGCCAAGACCCAGCAGCCCCAGCAGATCGGTGGAGCTCTTGTCCTGCAGTACGTTGACACTGTTGGCAAAGGTTACGACCGTTTTGCCACCAGCAAAGATATACTCACCGGCGATGTAGCGATCCTCCCGGAAGTCACCGTTGTAGCAGGCGTCAAAGATCACCATCCGGGCATTGGGCGCAATCAGTGGCAGATCCTCCAGGATGATGCCGGTACGAAGATCCACGAGCGAGTCCTGTTCCAGTTGTTCCGGTGTCTCAACACCGGCGAACCAGAGTGAGTCGATCTGATAATGATCCATCCATGCTCTCTTCAGGCTTTCCCTCTTCTCCGTATCGTCGGTTCTGCGGAGTGCCTGCCGGAAAAGGCGGCGCCCGGCTTCACGCTGTTCTACCGTTCCCTTGCTGTGGGGCAATGAGGTGAGATACTGCCTGTCGGGGGTACCATGCTCATGGAACAGCATCAGATCCATCTCCTCTCTTCTCAGTTCCGCTGTCACCAGCTCTTTCATGTAAGGATGCATGCTGAAGAGAAGGGACTTCACCGAGTTTTTGTTACGGAAGGCAGCCGTGAACTGCTCCCTCATCACCATGCCTTGATCACGCCAGGCGGTCATGCTGTTGGAAAAGGAGCCCTCACCGGTATAGGCGGTGATCACATCCAACGGATTCTCGCTCGCCCTCTCCCGCAACAGCTTTCGGAAATAGTCACGTATCTGTTGGTACCCTTCCTCACCCTGTCGGGTGGGTTTAAGCCGTCCGCTGTAGATATCGCTTTGGATATATTGCGGTGAGTCGCCACGCAGCGAGTAGTAGTGCAGAAGCGGCTCCTTCTTTTCGCTGCCCTGGTAATCGAACCGGAGGTCGAAATCGTCGTAATAGCGGTCGGAGGGCACCGAGGAGTCGCGTCGTGGGAAACGCTCCTGATCCATCTTGAA
>RZYP01000321.1 GCA_009930275.1 Negativicutes bacterium | reverse complement strand
GGAAGCCGTTCGCATGCATCCCAATAGCCAGCAATTGTATTTTACCCATGAAGGTACAGGTACCTCCGATGTACTGTACCTCGATTCTGCTGCAACCTTACATCCGGTATCCCCGTGGTTTGCCTCCTATGCCGCGTTAATGCAATGGAATAGCGGGTATGAAGGGTTGTGCTTTTCCCCTGACGGTTATTTTTTGTACGCCGCACTCGAACGGCCTATGCGCTTCGAAGAGGCTATCCCCGATGCATTGGCCGTGACAATGGTATGCCCTGTGGTACAGTTTCCCCTCCGTCAAAATGAAAAACTGCCGGTTATTTTTGGCTATCCCCTCCAGCGCCAGGAAAATGATAATGGGGTTAGTGCTCTCCTAACGCTGAACGACTCTACACTGATTGTGGCGGAACGCGCCTGGCTGCGAACAGAAAAGAAAAATATCGTCCGGCTCTTTACCGTTAATCTTAATAATACCGTGTGCATTGATGATTTACCTTTTAACTTTCATGCTATTACTGAAGTATTTCGGCCGAAATTATTACTGAATGCCACACATGAAATCCCTGTCCGCCAGCAATCGGTTTCTACCGGAAATGTGGAGGGAATCGCCTTCTCCCACGACAAATCTTTCCTGCTTCTGGTTACCGATAATAATTACGGAAATCAAATCGCTACACCCACACAGGTATATGTGTTAAAAATTGCTGAAAACCCCTGACCAATGCTTATCTTTGCAAATTAATATTGTAGATAAAAATGAAAAGATCGATAAAACTCGCCATGGCTTTCGCCGGAATCCTTGTGATTATGGCAATTACAAAACCCAGTGAAGAAAGTTTTAACTCCTTCCTGGATAAAAAGTACTCCATTAAGGAAAATTCCACACAGAATGATCTGGAACATCTGCTGAATAAAGCTATTAAATCGGGCGTAAATGTTCAGGCGCAAACCAATAAAACCTATTTCGACCATACCCTTTATGCCGAAGTCATTACGCAGGAAATCCTTGATGAAGAACGCTATATTGGTATTTTTGGCTTCTGGATTCAAATTAGCCGATAATTGATATTTATTAGATTTTATCGAATACCAACTTGTTTTCTGTAACTATTTGGCGCCCGTTTTCCTCTTCTGAATCATTTCCTATCCCTTAATACAGTCCTCCGGCTATCCCTATTTTAACACCCTTCTGTCTGGTTGCAAACTACATCCTATAAAAACTATGTAGCTGTCATTCCAAACCGGGTGAGGAATCGTTGATCAAAATTCTGGATAAATTTAGTTTTTGCCGGATAATACTAATTATTTTCTTTTATGTTAATACTATTCATTATATTTGCAGTGTTAATATTTTAAACAGTGATAATATGACAAAGAATGAGATTCAGGAGCAACGCATGCGGGGCTATTTTATTGATGCCACGCGGACCATTTTAAAAGGAGAGGGCCTTCGGGCGGTAAGTGTGCGTAACGTTGCAGAAATTGCAGGATACAGTTATGCCACATTATATAATTACTTCAGAGATGTAAAGGATCTGGTTTTTGAATGCGTATGCGATTTTCAAAACGAGTGTACCCGCTTTGTGGAGGAGAAAGTGGGAGAGGAAGCGCCAGGCTTGCGCAGAATCCGGGCGATCACCATCGCCTATATGAAGTATTTCGTGGAATATCCCGGGATTTTCGAGCTCTTTTTTATTGAGAAACCATCCGAAATTGCCAATAAGCAGCCTACTGTTG
>RZYP01000079.1 GCA_009930275.1 Negativicutes bacterium | reverse complement strand
CCGCTAAGCATAACGGAGAATTTAGAAAACACTGGAAAACTTACTATAAACAAAAAGAAATAAGTTTCCTGTTAAATGAATAAGTTTCTAAATCAATTTTAAGAGAGTAATGTATAGAATTATTAATTAAAACTGTAAACAAAAATCAGGACGATACACCCATTAAATTACCTGTGATCAGGAGCCACCCATGCGGCCGATCTCCCTGTCGCCGGCACCGGCACCCTTGTAGCGGTTCTTGGTGGAGTTGAACTTGTAACGCAAGGTGAGCTCCAGCTGGCGGGTGTCAAACTCGGAATACTGGTAGATGTCGAGCCGGTCGTTGTAGGTTAAGACGCCCAACCGCTGACCGTGGAAGAGGTCGTGCCCCTTAAGGGTGAGCGACAGCTTATCATCGAAGAAGGACTTGACGATGCCTGCATTGACCATGAACATGTTCCGTGTGAGGCGGAAATTCTGCTGGGACCCCTTGCCCTGAAATTGGGAATCGAGGGTCAGCAGGAATCCTTTTGGCAAGGAGAAGGAGTTGTTGAACGATCCGATGAGCATGGGGCGGTTCATGTGCACCTGCTCTCCCCGTATCTCCATCGTAAGCCGCTGAGCGTTGAAGCCGACACTGGCCTGGGGACTCCAGATTCCGAATCTGGGCGATGCCGTCAGGAAGGCAGAGAGACTGGGCATCTTCTGCAGGTTCTTCATCGCAAGCAGCGTCACCGCCGGGTTATCTTCCATCTGTTCCGCCCACTGGATGATGATGTCTTTCTCCATCTTCCAGGATACCGCCAGCTGCAGAAAACGCCAGGAGCTCATCAGTGAGATATCGTGCAGCGTGGAGGGTTTCAGAAACGGATTACCGCTCTGCAAGGTGTAGCGGTTGGCATAGAAGACGCTGCTGCTCATCTGCCAGTAGGAAGGCCGGACCGTCTTCACCGAATAGCTCATCTGCAGTTGTACGTTGCCGAACTGGTTACTGTAGGTGAGTGCGGGGAACCACTGGCTGTAGCTCCTGCTCACCTCATCGTCGCGTACCCCGTCACGGTAATAATCCCAGAAGGCATTCTCAAATCGCAGGCCCGCAGTGAGCTGCCCGATGGGAGTTGCCCGGTTGTACTCGGCAAAGAAAGCCAGGTTCTGATCATGTATCTCCGTATTGGATGAGGGAATGATTGAATTGCTAGTCTGATAGTCATCCTCGCGATGGGTACGGGTAAATTCGTTTCCCAGCGAGAAGGTGCCGCCCCACAGAGGATGGGAAAGGATGGTACGGGTGGCCAGCAACCGGTTTAGAATCCGGTTATCGGAAAGAATGTTGCGGTCGTCCTGCTCTTCACTGCTCTCGTTGATGGCCGACCGGGTGTTTTGGTCGCTGTAGTAGAAGTCGCCATTGAAGTCCACGTTCAACTTGCCGAAGGTACCGTTGTAATAGCCATTGAAGCGGTGGCGTGGTTGCGCTTCACTCTTCTTTTGGTCGATGCTCACCAGCCTGTCGTAAAACTGACCGTTGGCATAGATATCGCTTTTGGTTTCACCCATATCTCTGTTCTCTCCGGGATAAGCGGTGAGGGTGTACTTCACTCCTGCCTGCTGTTTGGGTGAGAACTCATAGTTGATGCCGGCCACGGCGTTGAGTGCATTGGAGAGGCCCTCTGTATGGAGCTGGTTATCCTGTGTCCAGATCGTGTCAACATGGGTAGTCTGCCGAAGAACGCTCTCCTGCACGTAGGCATTCCGCACATACCTGAGGGTGCCGAAGAAATCCAACCCGTTTTTACGGTAGTTCACGTTGAGTTGCTCCCGCAGGTCGGTGTTCTCCGACTGCAGGTAGGTGGAGCGCAGGTCGAAGCCAAAGCCGTCACCTACCTTGCGGACGGTGTAGATACGGATAATCGCCTTCACCGATGCATCGTAACGCGCACCCGGATTGTAGACGATCTCCACCTCCCGTATATCGGACGAGTTGATGCGGTCGAGCTCCGAGGGGTCGCGCATCTCCCGGTTGTTGACGTAGATTTTGGCGGCACCCTTGCCGAAGATCTCGAAGGCTCCGTCATCACCGGTCACAGAAGGGAGTCTTTTCAGCACATCGTTGGCCGTGCCTGCTCAACACCGTGTTCTCTATCGAGGTCACCAAGGCATCGTCCCGTACCCTTATGCGGGGCAGGTTACCTTTGACCACCAGCTCGCCCAGTTCGGTGGTTTCGGGCATTAGAGTGATGCGTTGCTCGCCGGCTGCCTCCACCACCTTTGTCTCATAGCCGATAAAGGATACCCGTAGAATGGCATCGCTATTGGAGTCGTTGTTGAGTGAAAAATGTCCATCCTGGTTGGTAATGGTGCCGGCAATCAGCGTGGAGTCAGGCATTGAATAAAGGGCCACGTTGACAAACTCTATTGGATTGCTCTCCGTGTCGGTCACCACACCGCTTATTTGCGCGTGAAGGGTGAACAATGATAAAGTAAAAAGTAAGGTTGTGATTAATTTCATAATAGTACTATCTATATTACATTTTAAAAAAATTCGGATATAAGACACCAGTTGCATTCTTTTGGTTACAAAAGAATAAACAAAATTATATCAAAATGTATAATTATTTGCCTCATCGGGAAGTCATGTCAGAGGAGATCGAGCGGGCTTTTAATTTTTAATTGGGTTATGTCGGTCATATGTGTATAAATTTCGGTCGTGTTCACCGATTTGTGTCCAAGCAGCTCCTGGATATACCGGATATCGGTACCATTCTCCAGGAGGTGGATGGCAAAACTGTGACGAAGGATCTGTGGAGTCACTTTTTTGGTGATTCCCGCTTTTTCTGCAGCGTTCTTTACGATATTTTGTACGCTTTTTTCTGAATAGAGTGCCCCACCCTGCCCTTCAAAAAGGCATTCCTGGGGATGATAACTTTTATAGTAACTCCTCAACGAATCCAATAGGCGGGTTGAGAGCATCACCTCACGATCTTTGCCTCCGTTGGTATTTCTGACCGTTACAATCTTCTTTTTAGTTTTGATGTCGGAGGGTTTCAGATGCAACAGTTCATTTAACCGTAATCCGCATCCATACAAGAGTTGGACAATGCATTTGTGTTTCAGGTTGGTGATCCCATCCATCAACTTACGCACCTCCCTGGCAGTAAGATATACAGGCAGACTTTTGTTTTTCGCACATGGATAAAGGTGTTTGATGTTGCGCTTGGCATTGAACAGGAAAAGGTAAAACTTATCAATCGAAGCCACAATCAAACGTTGATAGGAAGCGCCGATATGATACTTTTCAATTTTCCAGTGGATATACTTTTCTATATCTGCGTCAGTGACTTCCAGCGGGTGTTTATAATTTATTTCCGTCAGTTTCAGGAAACCGCAGATGGCACTTTTGTAATTTTGAATGGAACTCTGACTATATCCTTGAACGACCAACCTTCGCTCAAATTCCTGCAATAAATCGTCTTTATTCATCAGCGCATGATTACGTGAAACATTCGTAAATGCAAAATTATAAATAAATATAAATAACACCTAATATATGGGGGATCAATATGTTCAAAAATACAATTTCATCTGATTGATATCAATTTACGAATGTTATAAATCGAACATTAACAAATGTTGTATATTTAGTGCGTAAATAACTCGTTATGTATCATGCTAAAACCAGAAAGGAGACAAAAACGATGAAAGAAAACAAGTTTTGTCAAAGTTGTGGTCTGCCATTAAAAAAAGATCCTAAAAATGGTGGCACAGAGAAAGATGGATCTTTAAGTAAAAAATACTGTTCCTATTGTTATCAAGACGGAATGTTTTGCAGTCCTGAAATTGACTCTGCAAAAAAAATGCAAGAATTCTGTATTGAGAAAATGAAAGAGCAAGGTATGTCAAAAATTGTAGCTTGGCTTTTTACACGTGGTATTCCAAGGTTAGAGAGATGGAAATAGATACGTCGCGGAATATTTCAGAAGAACTCATTGAAAACTTTCACAAAATACGAATGTGACAGGTATTATAGCACTTTTGGCAGGTCATCAAAGTGAGATTGACTCGGTTTATACATAAGAATTCTCAAATATTGTAACAACCTCATAATGAATACAAATAGGGAAACGACACTCAACAGGATTGCGGGCACTCTGGTGATCGGTATAATTATGCTATTGGCCTGTTGCAGTGACAACGTACCGAATGACTCAACGAAAGAGGCAACCGAGAAAGTGCTGTCTCAAATGATGCAAGAAAATTGGAGCCGCTACATGGATAAATTTCCCGGCCTCAACGGGGGAATTACTTTATACATCCTCAAGGATGGTGGAAACACTGAATTGTTCACAACGACCGGCTTGCCGTCTGATGTTACACCCAACAGCCGCTTCCGGGCAGCAAGCATCACAAAAACCCTTACAGCCGCCGCCATCATGTTGTTGGATCAGGAAGGGAAACTGAGCATCGACGATACAATTGGCAGCACAATTCCCGGTTCTGAAGAACCTTACCTTCCAAACACTCCTGCGTTCGCAATTCCAAATAGGGAGGTAATCACCATCCGACAGCTGCTGTCGCATACTGCAGGTGTATACGACATAGGAAATTCACCAATCCCTCCCGATCGCGATCAACCCTATGCGGGAACATCCTATATCGCCTGGATAATGGAGCAGGACTCCTGGCACACGGTAACTATTGAAGAAGCGGCAAGTGTGCTCTCTGAAAATAACCTCTGCTACAATTTTTTACCTGGTGAGGATTTCCAATACTCCGACACGGGATTTACCTTGCTGGCAGGAATCATAGAACGAGTTTCCGGTAAATCGTATGGCGAATATGTAATGGAGAAACTGTTGCGTCCAAATGGTATGACTTACTCCTATCTACCCTTCCGGGGAGACGACCAGACAATGCCCGAACCTGTCCTTCCCGGTTTCGTATATTACGATGGTCAAAACACACCCGTAGAGTCTGACAACATCTCTTTTCAACTTGGCAATGGAAACCTTGTTACCACCTCGCGGGATCTGGCAAAGTGGGGACGCGCCCTTTACTCGGGCAAAGGTGGCGTGGACACTGAACATGTGAAACAGATGACAACAGTTGTGAGTCCGATGCAAATAGGCGGATACGGTCTTGGAACGATCTATTCCGAAGGCCTCGGGTACGGTCATTCAGGTGGAATAGTTGGGTACTTGTCGTTCATGCTTTCACAACCCGAAGAGGATTTTACAATCGTGATAGTGTGCAACGTATTAAACGCGTACGACTCCGAAGGGCAGTTGGGCGCGTTGAAGCAGATAGCATTTGAAGCCCGTAGTTTGGTTTTTAAATAAATAATATGGTAACGATGAAAGCACTTAGAAAAGATTTTATCCTGACGCTATTTTTTGCAGCTATCCTTTTCATTTCATGTGAAAAAGACCAAACTGTAGATCCGAATCTGAAACTGATTGGTCAGATGGAAGCTGTCACGGACTCCTTCGTTCAACATGCTATGATAACTGGAGTAGTAGCTCTTGTAGCAGATCATCAAAGAGGAATCAACTGGATCTATACTTCGGGCTACTCAGACATTGACACTAAACAGCCAATGAACCCCACTCAAATTTTCAGAATCGGTAGCAATACCAAAACAATGACCGGCACAGTACTCCTGCAATTGGTGGATGAGGGCCGTCTTTCGTTGGAAGATAAGCTCTCCGCCTTTTTCCCCGAATTTCCTCGTTCCGATGAAGTGACAATCGCCATGTTGTGTAATATGACCAGTGGAATTTTCAATTATACCGACGACGAAGGCTGGGGAAATGAATTCACGGAAAACCCGACAAGAGTATGGACACCACGCGAACTTGTGGAAATTGGTTTTTCACATGACTATGATTTTGATCCGGGCACTGACTGGCATTACACCAATACAAATACAATATTACTGGGAATGATCATTGAAAAGCTGACTGGACATTCTCTGGAAAATGAGGTTGAAAACCGTATTCTGAATCCGTTAAATCTAAACAATACCGTTTTGTTGAAAAGTGGTACCGATTTGCCGGGTCAACACAGCAAGGGATATGTCTGGGATGAAGGTGACTATTCTGATGTTACTAATTATTTTGATATTTCTTGGGCATGGGCTGCCGGATCGGTCTGTTCAACACCGATTGAACTTCAGAAGTATGTGCAAACAATGGTGGAGGGTGGTTTTTTGAGTGAAAAACTACAGCATAAACGGCTTACTGAATTTCGGGAAATTCGTTCCAAAACCTCTTATGGCTACGCCATCAGTAGAATGGGCACTTCTTTTTTCGGGCACAACGGCGGTGTACCCGGCTTTACTTCAAGTATGTATCACAGCAAGGAAAAAAACTGTACAGTCATCATATATTTTAATTGCTATGCAGAAATACAGCCCGATAATCTATTCTTGCGATTCATGGATATATTATATGAAGGTGAATTTTAAGCAATGCATGGTTTAATAACAAAAATCGATGACAATGAAAGCTTGGTCAAATATTCAAATTTCTCCCCAAGATCCAGAAATAGTTACAATAAATAATTTGAGGAAATCAAAGATTCCATTATTGCCCTTGAACCCAATGTAGATGTCAATAAAATTGGGGAAAACCATATTCAGCACGGAGAAAGTGTATTGAATAAAGATACAACAGGGAAGAGTTTAATGGGACAACAATATGTTTGGGCAGCGTTGTTCATTTGCGTGACACTGAAGAAAATTTGATTGAGTTTTTTACACCGAATATTGGAAAGATTATACAACATTAATATAAAAACAATTATTATGGACAAAATTGAAAAAATTGTGTACATTACAAACCAGCTCATTGGACAAGGAAATTTAAGCATAATTGAATCGGATTTTTCAGCAGACTATATAGCCCATGCTGGGGATAAGACACATAAGGGTCAGAAATTTATCAAGCAAAATGTGATAAAAATACGGGCAACAATTCCTGACATAAAAATTGGAGGCATTGAAATTATCTCTCAAACAGACAATACATTAACCTGGCAAAGAACATTAAGGGGAACGCATATAGTTGAGTTATACGGAATTCCTGCGTCATATAAAAAAGTCAAATGGTATGAATTAGTGGTTTCTCGTTTCGAAGAGGACAAAATAATAGAAGAATGGGTCGCATCGGATTTGGCTTTTCAATTAATGGTGAAAAATAAATGACCGTTCCGTATGGAAAAGTTATTTCTTCTGCTACTTTCCTTCTTGACGATGAACTTGACATATGAAGGTCGCCAGCAAGATTCCTATGCAACAACTCATGTTGTAAACGGACTGAACAGCTTCCCCAATGACATTTCCAAGATCATTTTTTCAAAAACAAAAGATTTTCCTGAAAGCACACAACTTTCCATCGCTATAATTCAAAATGGAAAAACAAATTATTACGGAATTATAAAGCTCAACGACACCATAAGACCCATCGAAAATCAAGACAAAGTATTTGAAATTGGCTCTATTACAAAAGTTTTCACATCGACTGTTTTAGCATCGCTCGTAGAAGAAGGAAAAATCAAATTGACAGATGAAATAAATCCATTTTACCCATTTCCCTTTAAAGACAATATCAAACTGAATTTTAAAGACTTGGCAAATCACACCTCGGGCTTACCTCGATTACCTGAAAATTTTGATTTGACAAATCAAATCGATCCATATAAAAGCTATGGGAAAATTCAAATTGATGAATACCTCAAAGATATTCTAAAACTTGAAAATGAACCGGCAAGAATATATTCTTATTCAAATTTAGGGGCTGGATTATTGGGTTATACACTTGGATTATCTCAAAAAGCGAGCTTTGAAAAATTGTTACAAGAGAAAGTTTTTGAAAAATACGACATGAAAAATTCTTTTATAAGTCACCAAGATTTGAACGAAAAACTTGTAAAAGGACAAAATATGAATGGAGAAATTACTTCCAATTGGTCTTGGGACCTGTTGTCAGGAGCAGGAGGAATTTTATCCACTACAGAAGATTTGGTTGAATTTGCAAATGCTCAATTCAACTCCAAAAATAAAGAGCTTGTATTGACACGTACACCAACTTTTACCATCAACGAAAATATGAAGATCGGTTTAGGTTGGCATCTCTTAAAATCCGAAAGCGGGAAGGATTTAGTCTGGCATAATGGAGGGACAGGTGGATATTCTTCTTCAATGGCTTTAAACACGAACGACAAAATAGCCGTTATCATTCTTTCCAACCTTTCTGCTTTTCATACAAAAATGAAAAATATCGATGAATTATGCTTTGAACTGATCAACGAAACGGAAATAATTCATACCAACTCACAGATAATTCATAAATAGGGTCTGCTTATTAAATCCCAATCAGGCACACAATTTCATTAGTGGCTTGAGTGGATAAATGTTTATATTTCTCACTTTCATCAGTTTCAATAGTAA
>RZYP01000320.1 GCA_009930275.1 Negativicutes bacterium | reverse complement strand
CCATTTTAACCGAGAGGGGGTTCGCCCCCTTTCTTTAATATTTTAACAGATGAAGCACGAATTGATTGAGAGATACAATATGAAGTTTGTAAGTGAGACAAAGTGGAACGAGGTGTACGAATCTGACGAGTACATTATGATTTGGAACAGGCTCACCAAGTTGATAAAGATTAAACCGAAAGATTATGAATAGCGGAGGGAAAAAGTTAAGTTTTTATGTGAACCACAGGGCTATAGAGTATAAACCAAATATGTTTGCGTCTGAGAGTCAGTTTGACGAAATATCAGAGAGCCTGAGAAAAAAGTTTGTTCCTAAGATGATTTACGCCCACGAGATGAGTGGCTATATGGCGGTTATATTATCCGATTTGCGTATAATCGAAGTAGATGACGAAACAGAAGAGTACGTTGACGGGTACGAGGACGAAAGCTATTCCAAACCCTATGACTATTATGATGACGTGGGTGGTTACGCTCCGAGTTTAAGCGATTTAGAACATACAGAGATTACATTTCACACAAGCCCCTCATTCACGAAAAGAGGCTATACATGCGGAGAGATAACGGGAGTCCCATATTTCGCAAGGGTTTGTGTTGTGGCGAGAAGGGATAAAAGCGTGGTTATTAAAAATACAAAAAATGGCAATTTGCTATCAGAAGAAGAGTTCGATTTTTTAACAAATTAAGGATATGAAAGTAATAACGAATGAGATTTTGATTACGCCTGATATTGCAATGGACATATTGCAAAACAATCACAGGAACAGGAAAATGAATAAGGAACTTGTCCTATTGTACGCAGACCAAATGAACAGAGGTCTTTGGAAATTTAATGGAGAAAGCATTATTATTTCAGACGAGAACATCCTTCTCAACGGACAGCACAGACTCGGCGCCATTATTAAGAGTGGCACATCACAAAAGTTTATCGTTGTTCAAGGTATATCGCAAGCCGCATTTGACACAATAGATACTGGAAAAACAAGGACTGCAGGAGATATTCTGAGTATTGCCAATATAAAGGAATCGACCAAAATATCATCAATAATTACGAGGTTTTTTGGGGTTTCAGTAAGTCAATCGAGGCGAGAATCTTTGCTTAGGGCTCGTAGGTCGAAGCAAGAAGTTTTGTCAGAGTATCAATCAAACCCCGATTTTTGGCGGGCTGTTCTGACTGCATCAAGTAGGTTATATAGAAGAATAAGACTTCTTTCACAATCCGACATTGGCGGGTATATAGCTTACCTCGTGAAAGAAAAAGGGCACGACTTCAATTTTGTTGAGTCGTTTTTTAATCAGTTGTTTTTCGATACTGATATTGAAAACTCAACGATACCACTGTTGAGGGACAAGTTGATACGCTCTATCACAACACAATACAAAATATCGAGTCGACTAAGGCACGCCCTTGTCGTAAAAACATGGAACGCCTATGTTGAAGGGAAAGAGTATAAAAGGCTGTCTTTCGACATAGACAAAGAAGAGATACAAGAGTTTATGTAGTAACCATACAACAACCATTTATATGAAAGCTGATGATAGTTACTGGGCGAAAGTATTCCGCAGAGAAGCGATGCAATACGACAAGGTAGGAAAAGAAATACTCTGCAAGTTCAAAAGGGTCAGAGTAGACAGTAATACGATAAAACTTGTGCGATGCTGACAGACATCATCAAGGAGATTGAACGAGGGCGCAGAGAAGCTAAAATAGAGCCGATTTGCGCCCCCTTCATTGA
>RZYP01000078.1 GCA_009930275.1 Negativicutes bacterium | reverse complement strand
TGGTAGGAGTGATGAACCAATCCACAGCATCCCTTACAGTGTAGCACAGCCCTTGGAGAGGGGCTTTAATAACTACAATTCTATAATACAAGGAGTGTAGACGCTATGCAAGAAACAATCATCAAAATTGAAGGTATGTCCTGTGGACACTGTAAGGCCGCAGTTGAAAAGGCTTTGAAAGCCGTTGCTGGCGTAGAGACGGCAGTTGTCGATTTGGAGAAAAAACAGGCTTTTGTCACCGGGAACGCGGAAATAGAAGCTATGCGCGAAGCAGTAGAAGATGCAGGCTACGAAGTGGTTGAATAAAAACGAGGCAGTTTCCAAATCATTGGAAACTGCCTCGTTTTTTTACGCGCTTTATTTTTATCTATTTTGAATATTTTAAAAATCCGTCAACCATTATCAATCTAATGCGGTTTTTTTCATCCAGATATTCGAGATATGATCTTAACATTCTTTCAATAAGATTATATTTATATAAATCAGCTACGTGAATATTAAAGCTGGTAATGACAGATTGCATAAGCTCTTGTAAAGTCATGGGCTTTACAATTAGCTCGTATATTTTTTCTGCTCTCAGCTGATAGAAATCAATATTATCGGTTATCAGTTCGGTAATATCCTCATAAATGCCTTTATGGGCAATTACATAGGAACTGCACTGAAGCTGGTACAGTTTTTCTTTGCTTTTCAGATCTTCGGAAAGGATGGAAGCATAAGGCATTTTGGCACCTCTCATCACGTCATGGCTGATGAGCGCATCACCGATATAAGCGACATCATCGGGCGTAACGAGGCAGATGTGGGCAGGGCTATGGCCCGGTGTGTGAAGAATTTTAAACTCAATGCCGCACATTTCAAT
The DNA here is from genome assembly GCA_009930275.1 of Negativicutes bacterium. Next base: position 7,609 of record RZYP01000078.1, on the reverse strand, counting down.
GCTAGTCTGATCAGCGGCAAGCGGGAAATCCACGGGACAGACCATATGGCCAAGGTGCTCTGTTATTTCGGTGAGCGACATTGTGTTGTAATAAACCTTAAGATTGATTGGAGAACTGCAAACCATAGCTTCATAGGCCGGCATAGCAATCTGGCATTGATATTTTTGTCTGAAATATGAATTGTTCCCGCTGTGGTCGATATGCGCATGGCTGTTGATTATGCCGGCAACTTTTAAGTTATTTTTCTGCAGGGCTTCGCTGATCCCCTTTTGTTCGCCCTGAGCCCAGCCGGTATCAAGCATGATTATTTCTTCTTCATTGATTTTATAAAAAGGGATATAGGTCATACCTGTGTCAATACAAAAAGTATGGCCTTTTATTTGCTTTATTTCCACCGATTGAGCCACTTCCTTCTCCGGATGTTTTTAAATTTAGAGCGAGACCTTCACTATGAGACAGAAATGTCTTTTTCTTCCTATTTTCCAGCCGCCTTCTATAACTATACGATTAAATGCAGTGCTTAGCAATCAAATCCTTGTTGTTTGCTAATTGGAATTCTATTTTTCCATAAACCAGATTCCTTCTTCATCGTAGAGCGCAACAGTTTTGCCACAAATTTTGCAGATATAACGGATGCCAACGCCGCCGCTTTTGAGGCAGGCTGCCCGACGGATGTCTAAAACTTTATCTATGGTAAACAGGCGGCCATCTTCCCAGACAATTGACGTGGGGAGAGCACGGCCGTCTTTTTCATGCCTCACATTGACTGTCAGGATTATTTTCGGCATTAGGAACACCTCTTTATTTAAAGTAGCCTACAGGATGGATAACATGGTCTTCTTTGGGGTTAAATCCTGTCAATTTGCCGTCGAGAAGGCAGGAGGCTCTGATCAGCGAGCCGTGGCCGAATCTGCTGCGGATGGTATCGATGGTATGCTCCAGCGATTCCTGCGCCCGCGTCTTTTCATCGGTATCCTCAAAAAGGGCAAGCTGAACATGGTCGACTTCAGTTACGAGATTGATGCCGCGGATACCGATACTTCTGAGTGGGCGCAACCAATGATAATTGGCGAGGAATAGTTCCATGGCCTTTTCGATCATGTCCGTGCTGAGATAGGTAGGCTTCTTTAGCAGGCACTGGCGGGTGGCGGAGTAAAGCTGGTTATCGCGGAAAGAAATCTGAACGCCTGAGCACTTCAGGCCATAATCGCGGAGCCTGGCGGCAACTGATTCTGCCAGAACGGTAAAGACTAAGCGTACGTCTTCGTTATTAACCAGATCTCTAGGACAAGTCGTGCTGTTGCCGATGGACTTGACGGCACTTTTCTCATCAATTTTTTTTACGGGAGCGGTATCCATACCGTTGGCGAACAGCCACAGCACTTCGCCCCATTTGCCAAGATTATTCGTTAGCACTTTTTTATCAACCGTGGCCAGCTTGCCAATGGTGTCTAACCCGTAGTTATGCAGTTTCCTGGCGGTCGAGCGACCAACGTAAAGCAATTCTTCTACCGGCAGCGGCCAGACAATTTCCTTATAATCTTCCGAGGAGATAACGGTGGTGGCGTCAGGCTTTTTCAGGTCGCTCCCCAGCTTGGCAAAGATTTTGTTGAAAGAGACGCCGACGGAAACAGTCACGCCCAATTCTTCTTTGACCCGCTTTCTGATCGCGTCAGCAATGGTATGACCGTCGCCCAACAGTTTGACGGAACCTGTAACGTCAAGCCAACATTCATCTATACCAAAGGGCTCCACCTGGTCGGTATAGTCATAATAAATTTTGCGGGCCAGACGCGAGAAGCGCAGATATTTTTGAAAATCAGGCGGGACTAAGATCAAGTCAGGTGCTTTCATTCTTGCCTGCCAGATGGCTTCCCCGGTAGTAACCCCCAGTTTTTTGGCAAGCATATTCTTGGCCAGCACAATACCGTGTCTGTTCAGCGGATCGCCGCAGACCGCAACAGGACAATGACGTATTTCCGGTCGATACAGACATTCAACCGAAGCGTAGAAATTATTCAAATCGACATGCAGAATAGTTCTCATTCTATTACCACCAATACAAACATATGTTCGTTATTAGTATAGCGTAGGTTTAGGTTTTAGGCAAGAAATTAGAAGAAATAATTAAGAACTTTCCTAGGCAGGAAAGTAACAGGCGGCGGCGAAGTAGGCATTATTATCTGTAATCTAAAACGTTATAAAGGAGGAACGACAGCATATGGGTATGACGATGAGCGAAAAGATTCTGGCACGTGCCGCCGGTTTAACGCAAGTGGAAGCTGGTCAGATTGTTATGGCTAAAGTCGACAAGGCGATGATGGATGATCTTTTGGGGCCGCGCGTCGAGATTGCTGAACAGATGGAGCGCATGGGGGCAAAAATCTGGGATGCAAACAAAGTGGTCATTATTTCGGACCATTATACGCCACCAGCCAATGCAGCGCAGGCTGACATAGTGAAGTTTACACGTGAGTGGGCCAAAGAAAAAGGAATTGCCAATTATTATGAATATATTGGTCCCTGCCATCAGATCATGATTGAAAAAGGACATGCTTTGCCGGGAGAAGTCATTGTCGGGACTGATTCGCATTCCTGCTCGTATGGTGCTGTCGGTTCTTTTGCTACGGGCATTGGTTCTACTGAGATGCTCGGCGTTCTGATGATGGGAGAAATTTGGTTAAAAGTGCCGGAGACGATTCGTGTGGAGTGGAGCGGCAAGCTCAATGCCGGCGTCATGGCTAAAGATATTTCCTTGCGTACAATTAAGCAAATCGGCCACGCCGGAGCAACTTACCAAACGGTGGAATATGTAGGTTCCGGTATAAGTGCGTTGCCAATGGATGAACGAATTTGTATAGCTAATATGGCGGTAGAGATGGGGGCGAAAGCTGGACTGATGGAATACGACGAGGAAACGGCCTCGTATCTCCGCAGCATTGGTGTGGCAAAAGAGTTCACTCGCATCAGCAGTGACCCGGACGCCAAGTATTCTTCTGTTTTACAATTTGATGCTTCAACACTGGTGCCGCAGATTGCCTGCCCGCACGAAGTAGATAATGTGTTCGATGTAACCGACGTAAAATCCAAAATTGACCAGGCCTATGTTGGTTCCTGCACCGGCGGACGTTATACCGACTTGAAGATGGCCGCGCAGATTTTGCAAGGGCACAAAGTGGCAAGCGGTGTCAGACTTTTGGTTTCGCCGGCTTCCAGCTCTGTGTATGAACGCTGCCTGCGGGAAGGAATCATCGGTGATTTAGCAGCTGCAGGAGCGATTATTCTGCCGGCAACCTGTGGAGCCTGCCTTGGCCTGCATTCAGGGACTATCGGTGAGGGCGAAGTATGCATCTCTTCCACCAACCGTAATTTTATCGGGCGTATGGGCAGCAAAAAATCTTTCGTATATTTAGGTTCGCCTGCAGCAGCTGCGGCGTCTGCCATTACCGGCCAGATAACCGATCCGCGTGAATTTTTATAGGAGGTGCCACATGAGTATAATAGAAGGAAAAGTATGGAAATACGGAGATAATATTAACACCGATATCATTTCACCGGCTATTTATATGGAGCGCAGCTTGGCGGAAGCGGCAAAATATACGATGAGTCCGATTGACGAAACTTTTGGCACGGAATATAAGCCCGGCGATATTTTTGTGGCGGGAAAAAATCTGGGTTCAGGGTCCAGCAGAGAGACTGCTCCTCTTGTCTTGAAGGAACTGGGTGTGAAGACTATCGTTGCGAAGTCCTATGCCCGGATTTTTTACCGCAATTGCATCAACGTAGGCATTTTGACGATTGAATGTGCCCAAACAGATAAAATTCACAAAGATGATGTAATCGCTATCGACTATGAAAAAGGGATTATTGTAAATAAAACCAGAGGCGAGCAGTATACTGCGCAGCCGATACCGCCGCATATCGCCAAGCTCATAATCCTCGGCGGCTTAATTCCTTATCTTGAACACTGGCAAAAAGAACATAGCAGTAAATAGAATTGGCACACCTCACTGTCAAAGACAAAAAATTGACAATGCAGGAAATAGCAATTTTAAGGCGAAAGTTACAGCAGATTAAGAAATTGGAGTCAACTGCAAATAATATTTATTTGGATATTCATATCTTTCTTGCAAACGCTTATATAAAGGAAGCGAATTGTCAAACAGGACCACTATATATAGTGGTCTAAACTTTACAATGCATACCATATATGTTAAAATCCTTCTAACGGATAATTATTATTTGTACTAGGGGGCATAACTTTGGACGCATTAACTGATTACAAATCAAACACGAATATTGGCGGCAGGTGGTATGAAACGCTGGCAGGTCATGAAATAACCACTAAGAAATATTTTCATGATGGTGAAGATTTTGAGGCTTTTGCCAAGCGCGTTTCCGGCATCTTCAGCAATGCTGAGCTGCGCAAGATAATGAAGGCAGCACTTTATCGCGCTGATTTTTTCCCCGCGGGCAGGTCGCTTTATGGCGCAGGTGCCAAGGGTAAATTCAAAGCCAGCATGTCGAATTGCTATATTTTGCCAAGCCCGGATGATAACATCGAGTCCATCTTTGAAATTGCGAAGAAGATGGCAAGGATATTCAGTTATGGCGGAGGCTGTGGTGTTTCTTTGTCTAAGCTGCGTCCAAAGGGTGCTCGTGTCTATAATGCGGCGAAAACCTCTACGGGTGCGGTCAGCTTTATGGAAATCTATGATGCCGCCGGCAATGTCATCGGTGCTAATAACAGGCGTGCAGCGCTATTGATTGGCTTGGACTGCAGTCATCCTGACATTGAATATTTCCTGGAAGTAAAAAAGAATAATACGAAAATCCAAAGCGCTAACATATCGATTTTGTTTAATAACGAATTTATGGAAGCGGTGCGGGATAATAAAGAATATACGCTGAGGTTCGATGTTGAGACGACTGGCGAAAAAATCAGCAAAGTCATTAATGCCCGCGACTTTTTTATGAAGTTCGCCCGTGCCAACTATGATTGGGCAGAGCCTGGGTGCCTGTTCATGGATCGTATTCGTTCTCACAATCTCTTGTCAGGGTATCCGGCCGACGAATATTACATCGAGATCAGCAATCCGTGCGCGGAATACCTCGGTAACGCCTACAACGCCTGCAACCTCGGCAGTATCAATATCTATAATGCTGTAAAAAATCCTTTTACTAAGGAAGCGGCTATTGACTTTGACTATCTTGCCAAAGCGGTGCATACCGGCATCAGGGCCCTGGATGAAATTCTGGACTATGGTTATGATATGCAGCCGCTGCCGGAAAATAAAAAATGCATTGAAGACTGGCGAGCAGTAGGCTTAGGCGTTTTTGGGCTGGCAGATGCCTTCATAGCTCTTGGCTTGCGGTATGGTTCAGCGGAATCCATTGCGCTTGTCGATGAACTGATGAACAGGATCATGTATAACGCTTTAAAAACTTCCAATCAGATGGCCAAAGAAAAAGGTGCCTTCAAAAAATTCAACTTTGAATATATTAAGAAATCACCAATCATTCAAATGTATCCGGAACTATTGGCTGATATCGAAAAATATGGGCTGAGGAACGGGTCATTGCTTTCGATAGCACCGACCGGCAGCATTGCTACGATGTCAGGACTTTCCGGCGGTATCGAACCTTTGTTCCAGCTTAGTTATGAACGCACGACCCATGCTCTCCAAAAAGAGCAGAAGTATTTCAAAGTAGTTGCCAAATCTGTGGCAGATTTGCTCAGGCACAACGGCATAGAGCTTGAAAAAATAACCAATGAACAAATCAGGGAACAGTTCCCATACGTTGTCGCTACACATGATATAGACCCGCTCGAGCGTATTGAATTGCAGGCTGCGATGCAGAAATATGTTGATAATGCTATATCATCGACGGTTAATTTGAAACAAGAAGCAACAGTCGAAGATGTTTTCAATGTTTTCTACACTGCCTGGGCTAAAGGCTGCAAAGGTATCACTGTTTTCAGAAGCGGCTGCCAGCGGGCGGCAATTTTAATCAGCGAACCGGAAAAAGCAAAAGCGACACCGGCAAGCAATGGCGCAGACAGAGTTCATTTTGACAGCATTGTCCCGATTAAGTCGACCGATTTGGGCGATGTCAGCGGTGCGAAGGTAGTTAAACATACGGCCTGCGTCAAGAATCTGTATAACCATGTTTATACAAATGACACCGGCCATCTTGTCGAAGTTTTCACCAGTGCTTCGCAAGGTTGTTCTTCGAATATCGCGACTATTACGCGTCTTGCTTCGCTGTGTCTCAGAAGCGGTATCGGCGTAAAGGAGATAGTAGCGGAAATGAAAGCCAGCCATTGTTCGGCCTGCGCCACTTTGAAGGCCAAGGGCGACACCAGTGTTTCTAATTCCTGCGGCACGGCGATTGCCGAAGCAATTGAGGCTGTTTACAAGCTCGAAGGTAATTCTTTAGCTAAAGTCAAGAAAAAGAATGCGACTGTTAAACGGGCAGCGGTAAATTTGACTGAAGAAAACGAAGAAGACAACGGCCTTCTGGCGTGCCCACAATGCGGACAAAAAACGTTAAGACCGGAAGGACGCTGCTTTACCTGCAGCAATTGTCTCTGGACCAGGTGCGACTAAAATAATTTGTAAGACAAAAATATAATTAATAACAGGTCTGTGCTATAATTTTTGTATTGCATATTAGGAGGCTAGGATTATGGCACAAGAATTGATATCTGAACAATATTTAGCACAAGCATTGGCAATTTTACCAAAAGGAGCCTTTTTGACTACGGCAGCTGACGGTAAAGTAAATACGATGACAATCGGCTGGGGCAGCATCGGTACAGTATGGCAAAAACCTTGCTTCATGGTGATGGTCAGACAGTCCCGTTACACTCACGAACTGATTGAAAAAGGTACCGAATTCACGGTAAGCATCCCTGTTAATGATATGAAAAAAGCTTTGGGTCTATGTGGCACCAAGTCCGGCCGGGACATGGATAAAATTAGTGCTGCCGGTTTGACCTTATTGCCTGGCAAAGTTGTTGGCGTACCGGTTATCAAAGGCTGCGGCTTGCATTTTGAATGTAAAATCGTGTATAAGCAAACAATGGAACAAAACTTGTTAGAAGCGAATAACGATAAGGCATGGTATGCCAATGGCGATTACCACACCTTGTATTACGGAGAAATTGTCGCAGCATACGAGGAATAGTCACCTAAGTTTAATTTGAATATAGGGAGAAATACATGCTTTATTATTTATTGGCTATCATTGCCGGCACTACACTTTCATCTCAGGTTGCGATTAATGGCAAACTCTTGTCCTATCTCGACAGTCCTATCTTGACCGCCTTCATTAGTTTCTTGATTGGCACTGCAGGCTTGGGAGTAATTTATGTGGTCAGCGCTTATTATGGGCTACAAACAATACCGAATTTCAGCGCATTGTCACAGACAAGTTTTTGGATGTGGACAGGCGGGTTGTTGGGAGCTTTCTACATTTTCACCACTGTTTTTGTTGCTCCTAAAATTGGTTTTGGTAATATGTTCAGTATAATTGTTGCCAGCCAAATTATTTTGGCAATTATCTTTGACCATTTCGGCCTTTTGACCGGACAGCCGCATTTAA
>RZYP01000319.1 GCA_009930275.1 Negativicutes bacterium | reverse complement strand
GGTAGTCAAAAACAACGGTAAAGTTCAGCCGCTCAACGGCAGCATCCACGTGCAGGACATCGGCAACGTGGCGTACAATCAAAACACCAATCTGTTCGGGACGGTCGGGCAAGCAAAACGCATCGAAGCGATCCTGATTAATGTCGGAAACGGCGTGCAGTACCGCGCGCACACGGCTAATATCGGCTGGGGACCATGGGTTAAATCTGGCGAGTGGGCCGGAACCAAGGAGATGGGCTTGCAGATTGAGGCCATTGAGTTTAGAGTAGGATAATAAAAAGCCTCTCACTCTTAATCGGGTGGGAGGCTTTTTTTATTTATTAATTTGTGTACTCGTCGATTGCTTCGAATTCATGAGCGTGAAATCTCTCAGGAAGACCATTGCCGAGATCGACTTCAATAATTTTTTCATCATCCTCGAAATCCGAATAAGCATCCGCTACGTATTCAGACCAGTTCGGGCCGTCAACTTCCTCGCCATTTGCTTCGAGCGTCTTGAGCACCTCGGCTTTGTTTTCCCAGATTGTGATGGCCGGCAACCCGCGGCGACTGCTGTCAATTAATTCTTTCAATTCGATTATTTTTAATAATGATTCGCGTTCGTTTAGCATTTTTTCCATCTCCTTAATATCTTCTAATGTGGCGCGGTTGCGGATGAAACTTCTGGCTGCCGATCGCATTTTTAAGTAATTTGAATGTTCTTTTGTTTTCGGATCGGATTCACGCCATTTCTTGTTGGCTGCTTGTTGCTTGTCCATTTCTATCACTCCCTCATCTCTATGCATTTATTATACATCTAATATTAGATACATTCAAGTATTTTTATTCCTTGGTTTTATTGAGAGTGACAACAACTTAAATTCATGCTCAACATCACTCATTCTCACATCGACAAGATCGCTGAAATAACACACATGCATGTAGTCTCTAAAAATTCCTGTTTCTTCAATCGTTAAATAGCTCGCTTCTGATATGTTCATTCGTTTAGCCATTTTCTCAATTGTTAATCCAGCGTTTTCTCGGCATTCTTTAACCGTCATTTTCCTACCCAGTCGTTCTATCATTTCTTTGTTTTTCAACCGTAAAACTTTATCAGAATAACCGTATCCGGATGCCATCTTTTTGTTGTAGCCAAATTTATAAGCGTTGTACTTTTCTATGTATTCCTTTTCAACTTCGTCTATGTCTTTCAGCGATATGTTTTTATCCAATTCTTTAAAAATGAAGAAAATTTCTGCGTCACAAGCATTCAGCGAGTTGTAATCTTTTTGCATATTTTTATTTGGGTGCTTTCCGTTTTTTAATAAATATTTATGCTGATAAACCCTCCTTTTGTAATCTTTGGAAACGCCGATATATATTTTACCATTAGAAGTATTTTCAATTAAATAGACGCTTGCCAGAGTGCTCAATTTATTCACGCTCCTTATTCGTTACCGATTCGTAATAATCAGAAAGCCTTTTAGCAATAGCAAGCGTGAGGTTTTCGATTTTAATAGTTCCGGCGCGCAATCCAGATATTTTTGACTGAGCGACTCCTGTATCTTTTGCTATCCTGTACGCTGAAACGTCACTTTCCAGCAATTTTTTTATCTTATTTTCCATGTATTTATCCTCCGCCCCTATTTATTCATCGTCCACAATTAGCATCATCTTTAAAAGTGTGTCGCCTTTTCTGATCGCTTCTGTCTTCTTGCTGATGTGTTCGCTCCGATCCGTGTAGAACGTCAAGCCGTCCAG
>RZYP01000318.1 GCA_009930275.1 Negativicutes bacterium | reverse complement strand
TGGAAATTGACGAGAATCTCGAAACAAAGATTCCCGGTCTTTTCGCTATAGGCGATGGCGCAGGAATCACGAGAGGCCTGTCACAGGCCAGTGCCAGTGGTGTTTATGTCGCAAGGAAGATTGGCATGAAGGCCACGGGTACAAAAAAATAACAGAGAGTTGGAATTGCCGTGATTTTTCGGCGTTTTCTATCCGTGTTTTCAGATAATGGAGGATTGTAATGGGAGTAACACCATTAATTAGAATGCGAAATATTGTTAAACGGTTTCCCGGCGTCGTGGCTAACGACCAAGTAAATTTGGAATTGTATGCCGGCCAGATTCATGCCCTTCTCGGTGAGAACGGGTCGGGAAAAAGCACCTTGATGAGCATTCTGGCAGGATTATACCGTCCGACAGAAGGTTCCATTGAGATTCAAGGTGAAGAAAAAAGGATTAATTCGCCGAGCGATGCACTGGCTAACGGCATTGGGATGGTCCACCAACATTTCAGGCTTATCGAGTCTTTTACTGTTGCAGAGAATATCGCCCTGAGTCAGACATCGGGATCTGTCTTGCTGTCTGAAGAAGATATTGTTGACGATATTACGAAGTTGGGTGAAAAATATGGTCTGCATGTGGACCCAAGGGCATATGTCTGGCAGCTATCAGTGGGCGAGAAACAACGCGTGGAGATACTGCGTATGCTTTATAACGACTCAAAAGTATTGATTCTTGATGAACCTACCGCAGTATTGACGCCGCAGGAAACGAGAGAGCTTTTTGCAAATCTGCGTAATATGGCAGATAATGGCTGCGCGGTTGTCTTTATATCGCATAAGTTGAACGAAGTGGAAGAACTTGCAGACCAGATTACCGTTTTGCGGAACGGCAAAGTTACGGGCTCCATCGGAAGGTCAGAAATCAATCAGGCCAGGCTCATCAAGATGATGGTGGGCAGGGAGATCGTTACTGCTTATGAGAAGTCGGCGCCGAGCGAAAATGAAGCAGTTCTTGTTATAGATAATATTTCTGCCCTGAATGATATGAATACATTAGGACTTGATGGTATAACTTTCAAAGTCAAAGCTGGTGAAATCTATGGTATAGCCGGCGTTTCAGGAAATGGGCAGAGAGAGTTGGCTGAAGTTTTGGCAGGACTTAGGCATACGCTTTCAGGCAGCATTAAGTTTTACGGTGAAGAGATTGCAGGCCTTTCACCAAAAGAGATTATTACGCGGGGCGTAAGCTACGTGCCTGAAGATCGCCTTGGCATGGGCCTCGCGCCTAGGCTTAATGCCTGTGACAATGTTATTTTGAAGGAATACGGCAGCGAGAAGTTTTCCAGCGGAAACTTTTTGAAAAGAGATGCGGCAATTGCTGAAACTAAACGTATTGTACGCGAATTTGATGTAAAAATGGGTTCGATCTTTCAACCGGTTAAGATGATGAGCGGCGGCAACTTGCAAAAATTGTTATTGGGACGCGAAATTGCCAGCAAGCCAAAACTCATGATAGTATTGTATCCCGTGCGCGGGCTCGATATCGGTGCTATCGAATCAGTACATAAATTGCTTTTAAAATTAAAAGAAGATAATACTGCAATAATTCTGGTTTCTGAGGAACTGGAGGAAATTGCGAAATTAGCTGACCGTGTGGGTGTAATTTTTAATGGCAAGATTTTGGGAGAATTTTTTGTGAAAGAAATGGATACGGAAAAAATAGGAGCCTTGATGGCTGGCATAGTTGAACACGGAGGTGCCA
>RZYP01000016.1 GCA_009930275.1 Negativicutes bacterium | reverse complement strand
TATAGCCAATGACGGAGCACTGGCAAGCGGCAGCGGCTACGATACAGCACTGACAGCGGCAACCGACATCGTCAATACAGGAGCTGTTACTTCCGGGCGTGATACCTTGATGAACGCAGGCAGAGATATAAGCAATACCGGTGCTATTAATGCGACGCGTGACTCTCTGCTATTTGCCGCAGGCAATATCACGAACGGCGAAACTATAAGCGCGGGCAGAGATATCGCAATGACTGCTGATATGGGAAATATTACGACAACTGCTGTGTTGAATGCAGGACATAATATTGATGTCAAAGCAACAACTAAAGGAAATATTTATTTTGGCGCCGGCGCAGTGGCACAAAATGGCAATATCAGTGTTGCCAGCAATGAAGGCAATATTAACAGCAGCCATATTGATGTAGATCCCGAAGCTCAGGACGTCAAGCTGTCAGCTTTAAATGGCTCAGTAGCGCTCTATACGAAAAAAGGTGATATTGATTTTCATGCTCTTTATGCCAAGGACACTGCTTCGGTTGCTACAGACAGCGGTAATATTACGATTTGCAGCATTGACGGCGATATAGTCCTTTTAACCAACAAGGATATGGCAGGGCAAACAAAGGTTAAGGATATAACTGTTGGCAGTAAGCTTGGACTAAATGCTAATCTTATTAATCTGCAGAATATCAGGCAGCGTGAGGGTTCTGATGCGATGCTGCTGATCAGTCCTAACGGAGCTATGCCGGACGAGCCAATAGGACAGTTCAATATCGGAAAAATTTCAACAGTAAATGGAGTTCGTTTCGATAAGCTGTGGGTAAGAGATGCCGATGTCCATGTTGACAGTTCTAAATTCTATATCGACAAGTTATGTGTTGTCGATGTCGCCCATTTCAGCAATCAGGATATGATGACGGCGGTTTATGGCGCGCCTCCGGTCAGGGATGGCAGTGATAGCGTATTCTGGAATAATGCCGAAAGATTCAATCCTAAAAACGCTTTGGCGGCTTGGCAGGATGATGATTATCTTGGTGATTGGATGAATTTGTATTTCACTGACAGATACCGTACTCAGAGAAGTAATGGTATTCTGGTCGGATTGCATGATTACTATTATGTATATGACCAACGCTATAGCGGTGAGAATAATCTTCGTTTCATGGAGCATGATATGCCTTATGCTACTTACAGGCTTACATATTCACCGGATTATTCTTACTATGATAGGTTTGCTCTTTATGAACTGCCGGATATTGAACCAGCGGCAGGGCAACTGATTATTAAGGTTGAAGATAAAATAATATAATAAAAATCGGGAGGCAGCAGGGTGCTGCCTCCCTGAACATGGGGAGGATATTGAATGAATAAAAAAGCAGATGCTTTTAAAAATTTTCTAAAGGAAAAAAATATTACTTGTTTTAAAGCAGACGATGTGCCGAAGGACGACTTGAACTCAGTTGTTTTTCGTTCTCAAATTGAAGTGGAGGGGCAAAATTTACCAACAATAGTTATTATTGATGACAGTATATATTGCATGCTGAGGGTCTTGATCGCCAATAAGGCTTTGCGCGACAGCAATGAAACCAAGCTCTTGCATGAAATTAATGAGCTTAATAAGAGATACAAGGTTTTCAAATATTATTTCGGCGATGATGGCGGGTTGTATCTTGACTGCTGCATACTGTGCGAAGACGGCAAAGTCAGCGGCGACTTGATCTATACCATCCTGGATGTAATCATTAAACATCTGAACGAAGAATATAAAAATATTATGAAAATAATTTGGCAATAAAAAAGTCCAAAGGGGGAGGTCTTTTTTGGACACTTTGGACACAAAGAGGAGGACCAAAGGGGACTGTCCCCTTTGGTCCTCCTCTTTTAGGTTTTTCAGGTCATGGAGTGGATACCGATGTTATTGCCTTCGCAGTCTTGGAATTTGGCTGTAAATCCATATTCATGAATCGAAGTTTTCGGCTCCAGTATTTTGCCGCCATGGGCAAGGACTTTGGTCAGCGTTGCATCTATATCTTCTACACAGAAGTAAACCAGCGTCCCATTGGGAGACGGGACGTAGTTATCACCTTTGACGATGGTGCCGGCCGCTCCGTAGCTGTCAGGCTGCATGGGGAACAGGTATCTTTTCGTGGTTTTTTTGCCCTGCGGTACTAATTTTACAGGGAAAACCGACTCATAAAATTCTCTGGCTCTTTCCAAATCGTTTACCGGGATTTCAAACCAAATGACGATAGCGCTTTCCATTTACCTCGACCTCCTCTACGCTGCCGGTGTTTACTGCTGCACCGTTAAAAACTTTTTAGCTGGCCGATGCGAATAATTTGCGGCATCGGTTTTCAACTTCATTCTAACATATAATTCGCCTTTTAGATAATAAAACCCTTTTGTTGCATATGATTTTTCAAAGTGTTTAGCGGCTTAAGGTGTTATAATATTTTTATAATAATTATTAAAAACGGCCAAGAAGAACCGTCCCGTTGGCTTGTTTTCGAGAGGGCGTAAAAACATGGAAGTAATGCAAAAACTAATGGATGGGATTGTGCAATTCAGAAAAGAGGATTTCGAGGAACACCGGGAACTTTTTAAAAATCTGGGTACGGAGCAAAAGCCTCATACGCTCTTTATCACTTGTTCTGATTCGCGCTTGGATCCCAATATGATAACGAATACTTTGCCGGGCGAACTTTTTACCATTCGCAATATCGCTAACCTCGTGCCGCCGTACAGGGAAACGAGTGAATTTGTCGCGACGACTGCAGCGATTGAATATGCGGTAGTTTTTCTGGAGGTAGAACACATAATCGTTTGCGGGCATTCCAATTGCGGTGGCTGCAACGCTTGTTTGAAGCCGCCTGAATATCTGGAAACGGTACCACATACCAAAAAATGGCTTGAACTTGCCCACCCGGTCAGGGATCATGTTTTAAGAAATATGGGCGAGAACGATCCGGAAGCGATGGAGTGGATGATGGAACAGGAAAATATTGTTGAACAATTAAAGCACCTGTTGACCTATCCTTACATCAAGGAAAGGGTGGAGGCTGGTCAGTTAACCTTGAGCGGCTGGTATTACATCATTGAAACCGGGGAAATATTTATGTACGAGAGCAGGGAGGCCGGTTTCATTTTGGCCAATGGCTGAAAAAGCAATAAATCAAAATAAAAATAGAGGAATCAGAGCATGACGAAGTTTTCTGCCAGGATAATCGGGATTGTTTTAGCTGTTATTATTGTTTTAGCAACTTTAAGTTTTTCGGCCTGCAATCCAAAACCGCAGTCGGATTATTATCAGATTGTTTTGTTGTCGGACACGCATCTTCCAACTAAGAAGTTTGAAATGGGAGATAAGACCAAGCAAGAGCGAATCATTGCGGCCAAAAATAAAGTAGTGGACGATGTCAACAATTGGCAGGACGTGGGCGAGATTGCGGTACTGGGGGACATCGTAGGCGATACAGGTACACCTGAGGAATACGCTTATGCCGCACAGTATTTTGTCAGGTTCAAAAAACCTGTTTCGCTTATTGTCGGCAATCATGACTATATTTACCAGGATGCGCCTGGACCTGACGGACGCTATGCTAAAGGTGATGCTGCTTCGCGAGCGGCAAAATTACAGAGGTTTAAGGAAACATTTGGTTTGAGCGAACTGTTTTACGCGAAAAAAACCGGCAATTATTTGCTTGTGTTTTTATCGGCAGATTCGCTGGATTCGAAACATATAACGCAGATTTCGGAAAAGCAGTTAGCGTGGTTGCGTGAAACTTTGAGAAACAATTCTTCTCTTGCTGCAATTATCTTTTTTCATGCGCCGCTGGCCAACACTTTGAGTCACTACAATAAGAATGCGAACACACCTAATTTTATTGCTCAGCCAGTCAACAAAATTGATGAGATAATAAAAGAAAACCCACAGATTGTTCTGTGGGTTTCCGGCCATACGCATACATCGGCTAACAATCCGGAATATGCCTCTGACATTAATTATTATGATGGACGGGTGTTAAACATACATAATTCAGATATGAATCGTGAGGTCATCTGGACAAATTCGCTGTTTTTGTATCCGGATAAAATCGTCATAAAAACATTTAATCATAAAGACGAGACCTGGATGAACGGACTTGAACGGACGGTTCGGATTGCGAAGGCGGGCTAGAGAGTTTATCCGGTGGACAACTAAGGGCATTTAAAAGGAGGGGTTTTGGATGTTTGACGAGAGAATTTTGACAATCTTGAGGGAAAAAGTTTTTTATATGGGTACAACATGTGATAACATACCGAGAGTGAGGCCGATGCGGCCCTTTGTTGACGATGAGGGCAATATTTGGCTTATCAGCCATAAGGACACGGAAAAGACGCGGGAAATAGAAATTAACAATAAAGTTGAGATATGCACCCTCAGTGATAATAACGATCTTCTACGGCTGCAGGGAAAGCTGATCCCGGGAAAAGACTTAGCTGCGGAAGACACGGAAAAAGTCCGCGGACAAATTATTGCCAAGTTGCCGGGAATTAAGGATTTTTTCGGTGATGCAGGGGATGCTAATATGACAATTTATAAGCTGGTTGTCGATAATTTTGTGTTTAGGGCTTACAATGACGCGGGCAAGGCAGAGCTGCACTTCAAGCAATAAATTGAATAAAATCTTATGCCTCGACTGAATTACCCGAGATGATTGAAAATGTCCAAAAAGAACCGTCCCCAATGGACAATGCTAGTAATCCGGCTGGAAAAATGCTAGCGCTATGCCTCGGAATCTTTCGGGGCAGGTCCACATCAGGGGATGGTCTCCGTCGTTGATGAGATACAATTCGGCTTGTTCAACCTGTCGCAGCATGTCGAGCATGCTTTCACCGAAATAGGGCACGTATTCTTCTTCCTTCAGACTGCCGCAGAAAAGAATAGGGCAGCTGATTTCTTCCAGCTTATCTTTGAACACATGACCGTTGATCGCTATATCGAGCATTATGTCATTGTCCTTCTGGATGACTTCGTACCAGTCGTCGCCGTGCGCCTTTTTCCAGAAGCTGAGCTGCGCTCTGTCAGGGATGTTCCGTGTTTCGACTGACAGCTTTAGCATGTCGTCGTATTCGTAGTCCGTTATTTCGCTGTCGGCGATGATGGAAAGCACCTTCTCCGGGAACTGTGTGGCCAGAAGTATCGCTATGGCTGCGCCACCGCTGCAGCCGATGATGCGGGCAGACTCGTAACCCAAACGCTTGATTAAATTGGCGGCGTCTTCAGCTGCGTCCGACCACCATTGACGACTCCATTTGGCAAGCCTGTCTGATTTGCCGGTGCCCCAATAGTCCATGGCGACGGCGTGGAAGTATTGGCCGAAGAAGTCGAGGTCACTGATATGGTTAGCTGACGAGGCGGTGTTGCCTGGAAGAATGAGAAGTAGGTCGCCGGAACCTTTTTCCTTGTAATGTATTTTATGAGTGTTGCTGTAAAAATATGGCATCTTAACCCACCTCTCTTTACTGAAGGAGTTTATAATTGGCAATCAATTTTTCGACGCCGTGGGCAAAACGAACTGCGGGGTCTGGCGATAGATTTTCGGAAGCTTCATTTTCCGCGCTTGGCAAGCCGGTATCGAGATTATAGTCTTCGTTAAGATACAACATTCTATGCAGGTTAAAGAAACTCCTTGCATCCGGCTCATCGCTGTTGAGAAAGGCTTTACTTTACTCAGCGGCGTTTTTTGTTGCCTTGACCGCCATCTTGAAGAGTTCTGGGGCGGAATAACTGGGCGAGGCGTTAACGCCCAGCGGCCACCACTGCCGGTGTTCTGTATTTGTCCATTCTTCCCTGGTAATGCCAAAAATTTGCGGTACTTTGTCTTCCAGTTTATAAAGCTTGGCAATGGAGTTGCAATAGATTTGGACAGCTTGCTGGATCGGATGTGCAGAGACGCATATCGGTATTGCTTCAAAATATTTATGCCAGGCTTGTTTAGCGGCAATGTCGTGGGCAAAAAGCGGTGCATATATATCATTGATTATTTTATTGAGAACGTCATAAATTTTTGCACTTAGCATACTGTTATTTTTGCAGTAGCCGGTGAAATGGTTTGACAGTCTCCTTATGTCGCTGCTGGTTTCCAAAGCTAACAAGTAGTGATCAAGAAAAGTCTCCACACTCTTATGCGCGTAGTAGTTTGCCTTCGGCAGGTGAGTATGCCAGTGGTCACTCGTTATTCTGTAAACGAAAGGGTGGAAGACGATATCCGTCAGCATATGGGCGCAGTAGCCGTAGGAGAAGGCCTCAAGGCTTTGGCGTGCAGTAATATCCGTTTCCTTTTTCACGGCATTCAGCAGTTTGCAGTAACAGTCCAAAGCACCGGTTTCGTGCATTTTGTCGGCGAGACTGTCAAAAAACGGATCCTTGCCAATAATTCCATCTTGGGCATAAAACATGTCCGGTGCAAAGGAGCCGAGGACGGCAAAAGGATAGTGTTCCGCCCACAATGATGGCAGATTTTCTTTTAAAGTCTTTTCAATTACCAGAAAGTGAATGGCTGCCTGCGGCATTTAATTTTCCTCCTTCAAACATCCCATGCTTTCTTAATTAAAGAATACTTTCGTTGGCAAGAAGTTGTCAACTTATTATACCAAAGGGGGGGTGGACCAAAGGGGACTGTCCCCTTTGGTCCATCTTGATCCCCAAAAAGTGGACCAGTGGGGACTGTCCCCTTTGGTCCACTTACAGAATATTCTAAAAATTTGTTGTAATTATAAAGTGATACAAGTTATAATGTAGGCAAAGATGGCCGTGTCATTTTTAGAATAGAGCTGGACCGAGGGGGGATAGTTATGAAGAAATCTCTGCTGCTTGCGATGGTGATGGTTTTAGGTGTTTCTTGTGCGGCTTTTGCCGCCAACCCTTTCATTGCCTTACCTGCAGGTCACTGGGCCTATGCTTCTGTAGCCAAGTTGGCCGCGGCAGGGATTATCGAAGGCTATCCCGATGGCACTTTCCAAGGCGATAATCTGATGACTCGTTATGAAATGGCGCAAATAGTTGCCAAAGCTTACGCTAAAGGCGGTATTAGTGCAGATGACAGGCTGATGACGGAGTTCGCGGAGGAGCTCGACAGCCTCGGCGTGCGTACGGCGAAATTGGAGAAGAAGGCCGATAATGCAAAGATTACCGGCGAGGCTCGTCTGCGTTATGTTGATGTTGACGGAATCGATGAAGGTTATACAGCTGATTTTCGTACGCGGTTATGGCTGAGCGGTGAAGTTAGCCCAAAGTGGCGTTATGCTGCGATGCTTGAAAATACGCAAAGTTTGAATACCAATGCGGAAGAGAATAAAACAGAATTCCAGCGGGCTTATGTGGCAGGCAAGGCCGGCGATGTCAAAATTACCGGCGGTCGCTATAATTACCTTGTCGGGCAGGGCAATGTTTTTGATGATACTATTGATGGTTTGCAATTCGAATTTGGCAAAGTTCTGAAGGCAAGCGTAGCTTACGGACGCCCTACCGGCGGCAATGATTTCCATTCTTATGTTGATGGCATGGGCAACACTATTTACACCAAGAACAATGATGCATTTATTACCACACTTGACTATGCAACCGGGATTTTCAAGTTTAATGCGGCTTATTATAATTTTTTTGATTATGTCGGCAACGCTGACAACAAAATCTGGACTGTCGGCGGCAGTGTTGATCTCGGCGGGGACGTCATTCTTAGCGGCGAATATCAGAAATCCAATTTTGCGGCTAACCTTGGTGACGATGATGGTATCGTCTTTGGTATGAATTATAAAGGTGCTGAACCTGCAAAAAAGGGTTCTTACGGTATTTGGGCGAAGTATTATGATCAGGATCGTTCTACATATGTTTCCCATACTACTGATGCCGTGCATAATTCCTTATGGGGCTTTGATGGTTATGGCGTTGGCTTCGATTATGCGCTGACCAAGAACATTATCGCGCTTGTGGAATATTTCGATTTTGACGGCAAAGATGGTTCCGGGAAGGACAAAACTTTATGGAGTGACGTTACCTTTACTTTTTGATTGGAGGAGAAGCATATGGCAAAAGTAATAATTGAAAGAGATGTTTGTATAGGCTGTGGTTTCTGCTGGGGCACCTGCCCGGATGTTTTCGAACAGAATGCAGATGACGGCTTGAGTCAGCTTGTGCTTGCCTGGCAGCTTGATGGAGAAATAGGCGCAGGCGAAATTGCGGAAAATCTTGAGGCGTGTGCCAAACAGGCAGCAGACGGCTGTCCGGTGTCAGCAATAACTGTAGACTAGTGATATTCCGCAATCGTCTGAAACAAGAAATTGATTGGCTCAATTCATTATAGATCAAGGAGATGAAACAACGGTGGAAGATATTATTCAAATTGGCGAAAAGGCCCCAGATTTCACATTGAAGGATCAAAACGGTGAAGATGTGGCACTTAGTGATTTTAAAGGTAAAAAAGTTTTGTTATCATGGCATCCGCTGGCCTGGACTTCTGTCTGCACCGACCAAATGCGGTCTTTAGAGCGGGAGTATGAAAGATTTGCAGAGAAGAATACAGTAGTTTTAGGTCTGAGCGTTGACTCGGCACCTTCTAAATCTGCCTGGGCAAAAGTACTTGTGCTTAAAAAAGTCAAAATTCTGGCTGACTTCAATCCTTTGGGCAAGGTCGCAAAGGCTTATGGAATTTTTAGCGATGTTTATGGCGCGTCAAAAAGGGCTAATATCCTCATTGACGAAAACGGCATAGTAATCTGGAACAAGAAATATGACATTCCGGTTTTACCGGAGGTCGAAGAAGTGTTGGCTCAAATAAAATAATGAACTTGAGATGCCGGGGCAAATAGCCTCGGCATCTGTTATTTGGCGTAAAATTAGAGCGTGGGCTCCTACCTTTTTTGAGAAGAGTATATTATAATTAGACATGGTAATTTCAGCTATGGAGAAGAATTCTGGAGTAGAAATATGAAAAAATATATTTATTTAATTCTGGCGCTAATACTGATAGCCTTTATTTTTGGCAATTCACTGGAAGATGCTGTGAATTCGGCCGGCGAAAGCATGGTGATAGTTGGCTATGTGCAATCGCTGCTTTCCTGGTTTGGTTTTGTAGTGCCAACGGATTATCTGGATCACATAGTCCGTAAGTGCGCCCATGTTACCGAGTTTGCTCTGCAAGCCTTTTTTGTCTCTAAAACTCTCAGCGCTTTCGGTTTGCGGCGTCGTACATGGCTCGGTTATGCTCTGTTTTTAGGTTTGTTTACGGCAGTAATAGATGAAAACATACAGTTATATAGCGTTGGCCGTTCTGGGCAAGTGACGGACGTGTTATTGGATTTTGGCGGCACGCTGATAGGTGTAGCGGCGGCTGTTCTCACGGGTACACGCAGGTAATTATAAACAATGAATTGTTAGAATAAACTACGGGAGGTATTTATAAAGTGGCTGAAGAAAAAATGGAAAAAGAACAAAGGGAAATGGATGAAAAGGAATTTTTGGAGATAGCAGTGAGCGTTCGCGAGAAAATCAAAAAATCAGCTGATTTGAAAAGCGAAGGTAAGAGTGCTGCTTTGGAGGTGTTCGACGCTATTGTAAGGTCGGTACAAGCACATGGAGTTAAGCAGCATGGCTTGACCAAGAAAAAGAAGCAGGTAGCGTTGACTATATTTGAAAGAATGTCAAATGCAGAAGACATTACTGAGGAAGAAAAGGCTGTATTTAATGCGCTGGTTGCTATTACTTTCCAGGGCATCGTACAGGCAAAATAAATGCCTTACGGCCTTGAGGAGGGCTTGGATTTTGCAAAGCACAGAAAAATTATATGAACAGGATTCGATGTTAAGAGAATGCCGCGCTATTGTGCTTGAATGCAGTAAACAGGATAAAGATTATACAGTTACCTTAGACAAAACAGTTATTTTTCCTGAGGGTGGCGGTCAGCCGAGTGATAAAGGAACGATTAACGGTGTTCTTGTAAGACGCGCCGCTGAAAGTGACGGTAGGGTTATCCATTATTGTGAGCACCCGCTTCCTGTTGGCAGCGAAGTCAGGGTCGTACTGGATTGGCCGACGCGTTTGGACCACATGCAGCAACATTGCGGCGAGCATATTCTTTCGCATGCTTTTTGGATTTTGTGCGGTGCCAATAATATTGGGTTTCACATGAACGACCAGACAGTTTTTGTGGATCTGGATAAAGAAGTAAATTCTCTGCAGGTAATTCAGGTTGAGAATTTTGCCAATGAGCAAATATGGGCTGATAAACCGATAACAATCAGCTATCTGCCGTCTGAAGAGCTTGCCGGCAGAGAAATGCGCAAAAAAAATGAAAATCTTTCAGGTCTTCTCAGGATTGTCGCTGTCGAGAATGGCGACAGTTGCACCTGCTGCGGAACACATCCTCCTTTTACCGGCATGGTCGGCTCAATCAAAATAATTAATGCTGAGCGGCATCGTGGCGGTATGCGGATTGAATTCGTTTGCGGCAAAAGGGCTCTTGTCGACGCACGGCTTAAGCATGAGGCAATTTCTGCCGCCAATGCTTTGCTTTCCGTCAAACCGGAAGACGTGCCGACCGCCGTCAGGAAACTGAAGGAAGAATTGGCTGAGATGGCGGCAAAATTGAAAAGCCGCACTGTAGAATTGTTTGCGCTGAGAAAAGAAAGCTTGCTGAAGCAAGCGTACATTAATCATGAGGGCAGCAAGCAGATATTTTTGTTCGAAGAAGATTGTACTTCAAAGGACGCCAAGCTGCTGGCTCAGGTGCTGACAGGTGAAGAAGCCGTAACTGCCGGGATATTTTATCGTAGTAACGATAGGCTGAATTATGTTTTTATGAGCAGCAACCGAGGGGCAGACTGCCGCGAGCTATGCAGGAAGGCCAATGAAATATTTGACGGCAAGGGTGGCGGTAATGCCGTCCTCGCTCAAGGCGGCGCATCTTATGCAGAGAATTGCCATCTGAAAATAAGGGAATTAGCAAAGGATTTCTGAAACGGCTAAAACAAGGGATAGAGCTTATCATCCCTTGTTTTTTGTTTGCGTCCATTGTGATATAATTATTAGTGCTGGAATGCGGGAAAACCTGTATCTTAAGGCGGACGAAAGCAGTGAAAACACAGTTGAAAAATAAATGTGGACAGAAGCAGATTTTTGGCATAGACTATACTGATAATGAGCAGTTGAAGGTCCTGCTTTACCTCTTTATCGGAGGTACGGCGGCCTTGCTTGAATGGGGACTTTTTTACGGTTTCAATAGCTGGCTGGGCATCAACTATCTGGTCGCAGCGGCATTGGCTTTTACACTTTCGACCCTTTACCATTATGTGCTTGGCAATATCTTTGTTTTTGCCAGCGGCGCACGTTACGGACGCAAAAAGGAGCTCTCGTTGGTTTTTTTGGTGAGCTCGGTCGGTTTGTTGTTTAATTTGCTTTTGATGGTATTATTCGTTGGCCTTTTCGCTTGGAATGCGATGGCGGCCAAAGTAGCAGCCAGTTTTATCGTGGTAATCTGGAACTATTTATCAAGGAAGAAATGGATTTTCTGATTTTAAAATAAATGAAATTGTCACAGGTGAGAAATAATGCTGAGAGAGCAAGTAGATATAAAGCAATTTAAGAAAGTAATGTTCATTTTTAACCCGAATTCAGGCAGGCAGTTTTTTAGTAACGGATTGAGCAATGTCAATGAGATTCTAAATTTGTTACGCAAAAAACTTGGCAAGCAGGTTATGACAGAGGTGGAAATCAAATCCTTTGAAGAAGTCAGGCACGTAGCTGCAAGAATATGTGATGAGGATTTCGACTGGGTTATAGTTGCCGGTGGCGATGGGACTTTGAGGGCTATTACGGAAGTATTCGTTGAAAGAAGCAAGTTCCCTTATGTCAGTATTTTTCCTGCGGGAACCGTTAATCTGGTTGCTAAGGAACTGATGATGCCGGAAGACCCTGCAAGATGGATGAAGAAAGTGGAAAAAGGCTGCGCGACGCCGGTATGGCTCGGCAAGGCGAATAACCGCATTTTTTTAACCGTTGCCGGGATAGGAATCGATTCCATGGTTATTGACAATGTTTCGGAAACCGAAAAAAAATTCTTCTCGAAATTTGCTTATGTTCTGCAGGGAACGGAGTTGGTCAAACGCGAGCTTTTGTGGAAAGACTGGCAGTATAAGTTCCAGGTAATGATTGATGATGACGGTGTCTGGCGTGATGCGGCTTCTGTCATTGTGGCTAAGAGCCGCTATTATGCGGGACGGTTTTCCCTGGTGGACGGGGCCTCGCTTTCTTCGCCCAAATTGCATGTTTGCTTGTTTCGTGGGGACAAGAAAATTGATTTTCTGAGATATTTGGCTCTGATTGCTGCTGATATGCTTGTTTATGATAAATCGGTCGAGATAGTAGAAGCACAAAAAGTAGAAATTAAATGTAATACGGAAAAATTCGCGGCGGAACTGGATGGGGACTGTCTTGTGTCTTCTCCTTTGAGTATCAGCCTGCTGCCTAGCCCGATAAAGTTTATTTCATAAGGTGGCGTTTTAGTGAAGAAAAGCCGGTTTATTGGTATTTTGATTGCGGTTTGTTTTGCCGTCGAGGCATTTTTTTCGAAACATTTTTATAGTGAGATAGTACCGTTTCCATCTGAGGAATTTTGGTTTACTACTTTGAATCTGTTCTTGCGAGATGTACTTTTGTTAGGAACGGCTACTTTGCTTTATAATGTGCGCAAGCGAATAAAAGACAGGGTGAAACGTTATTTCCCCGTCGTAGTTATCGCCGTAGCCTACCTTTGCTTTGCCGTTTTTATGGTCAATTATCTGAAGCTGGATTGGGGATTTTTGACTATCCTATCGATATTGACAGGCTTGAATAATAATGTTCTGCTCTGTCTTTTGGCTGCCATGTGTTATCACAAATGGCCTAATGCGGGTATGAAGTTGCTATACTTTTTTGTTTACATAATGAGTTGTATCATCATGCTGTTTGATGCAGTTTATTTTTGGACCACTTCGATGCATGTCGAAAGCGTTTTGTTTAGAAATCTGAATTATTATTCTATAAAAGGTGTTTTGGAAACTTCTACCACGCCATTCCTTGCCGGCGTTTTCTCAGGTGTTTTGGTACTTCTGCTTTTGTTCAGGGTGAGTAAGCCGACCAGGAAGAAACCAAATTTCGCTTGGTCGCTTCTGTGTGTTGCTATTTTTACTTTGTCGTTGAATTTTTCGTATTTGTCGATATGCGGCGGACAACAATTTGCAATCAATCAATTCGGCGGTCTTTGGTCTGAAGCAGAAATAGAACCGACAAGGCAGAATTATCGTAATGCTGTTGCAACGCCTGTCAATGTCAACTTTGTCAGCAAGGCGCTTTTTGATACTGACAAGATTGTCAAGGATCCGAAGAAATTGGAAAAAAGGAACCTTTCTAATAAAGATAAAGAAATCCTTGCGGAAATGGGGATTATTCCGGAAAGACAGCGGATTGCCCCTAGAGCATCTCAATACGATAGGGTTGTCCTTTTGGTATTGGAATCAGTTCATCGAGACTTCATGCATTTTTATAACAAGAATATTCCGGCAGAAGCCACGCCGTTTTTGGATGAAATATTAAGCAAATACCCGCATCTTGATCACTATTATTCTTCGGCGATTCCGACAACTGAGGGTCTGAACAGTGCCTTCCGGTCGCAGCTTTTGTTTGATCGCGATCTGCCGGAAAACGAGAACCAGGGTTCAATCTACAGGCAGCTGCATGAAACGGACTGGCGCGGCATTTTCCTTAATGCCTCCAGCGGCTACTACAGTAATGAGTTCAGACAGTATCCTAAGCTTTTTGGCATGAAGGAATATTATGCCCGCGAATATCTGGAAGAAAAAGGTTACACCGGAGCCAGCGGCTGGGGTTATCACAATGATGTGATGTATAAGGAAACCTTGAGAATGTTGGAAGGTGGCCGCAATGGGAAAATGTTTATGGTGACCAAGACTTTGGATATGCACCAGCCTTACCCTTATTATGGTCTGAAATGGGAAGATATGCCGGAAACCGTACGCGACAATAAGTACGTGACGGTGCGTGGCATGTATTGGGTTGACCACACTCTTAAGGAATTTTTCCGGGAGGCTGAGGCCAAGGGTCTGATGGATGACAGAACCTTGTTTGTTATCACCAGTGACCATAACCCGCACTCAGGCGGCGAGTACAAGGAACTGGTGGAGAACACTGCTGATACCCAAAGTATAGCACCTATACCACTTATCTTTATTGCGAAGAATTTAGCTCCGCTGGATGAACTGAAAACAGCCGAATACGCCAGCTCAATGGATTTATCTGCGACCTTACTCCCTTTGATGGGATTGGAAACGCCGAGCGATTTTCTGGGACGTGACCTGCTTCAGCCTACCGACATTCCGTTTGCGTTAGGATACTTTGGCGGCAAAGCCTACTATTTTTCGGAATACCTGAGTTTTGTGGATGTCATGGACAATCCTTATCCGGCTACGCCGCAGGAGGATGCCTTGGCTAATTTCATTGTGTGGGACTATGTGAGAAGGCATTAGGAGGACTTATATATGGATTTAATTCGTGCGGATTTGCATTTGCACAGTACAGCCTCTGACGGAACCTGGCTGCCGCATGAAGTAGTGGCTGCGGCCAGAGCAGCGAACCTCGGCGCTATGGCTGTTACCGACCATGAAAGCGTAGCCAATGTTGAAGAAACGGAAAAATATGCTGCGGAGGCAGGAATTAAATTTCTGCGCGGCGTGGAGATTTCCACGACCAAGGGTAAGCGTTGTTTTCATGTTCTCGGCTATGGCATCGATATTAAGAATAAGAAACTGCTGGAACTATTGGCTCATAATGAGGCTCTTCTTGCTAAGAAAGACGAGGACAGCATTGCTATTTTGGCAGAAAAAGGCTGGCCGGTTTCTCTAAAGGAGTTTCATAAGTACGAACATAACAGGAGCCGCGGCGGCTGGAAAGCTTTATCCTATTTGCAAGACAAAAACCTTTGCGGCGATGTTCTTGATTTCTTCAACAGGATTTTTACGAAAGAGAATAAGCTCGGCTTCCCTGTTTTTCCTACTATCGCAGAAGCGGTCAATGTAATTCACAACGCCGGCGGGGTAGCTATTCTGGCGCATGCAGCGAGTGAGATGCATGGCCCTGGCCTTGTCAAAACGATGACCGAAATGTCTACGGAGAAATTTGACGGTTTTGAATGTTACCATTCAAGACATAAAGAGGAAGACACGCAAAAATTGTTAGAACATTGTAAGGAAAATAACCTGCTGATAAGCGGCGGCAGCGACTGCCACGGAACCTTCGTTAAATCAAGGATTATCGGCGAACCGGAAGTTTATACGAAAAATTTAAATCTGCCGGGATTACTGTAGGGCAGGGAAATACCCTTTTTGTGCGAATACTATTATTAGCAATGCACAAGGAGGGTTTTTTTATGACTGAAAAGAGCAAGGTTTATATTTCTTACTTGCGCAGCAAAGGGCCCAGAACCAATAAAGGAGCAAAAATTCGTGGACTTTTTGATATAGCAGGATTTGCTGATTTTATAGCTCAAAATGAATTGACCGCAGTCAAGCTGCATGTCGGTGAGGCAGGTAATGACGCCTATGTCCAGCCGGTATTGGTCAGGCAGATTGTTGACCGCATCAAGCAGGCCGGCGGCAGACCATACCTTACCGACACGAATACACTGTATTCGGGCAGCCGCCACGATGCCGTGAGTCACCTGGAAACTGCTGCTGCACACGGTTTCGGTATGGAGGTAACAGGTGCGCCTTTCATCGTTGCCGACGGTTTGCACGGAAACAATTGCAGGGAAGTGGAAGTTAATTTGCAGCACTTTTCCAAGGTGCATATTGCCGGTGATATCCTTAACGCAGGCAGCATGATTGTAGTTTCGCATTTCAAAGGACACGAGCTGGCTGGCTTCGGCGGTGCATTGAAAAACCTGGCAATGGGCTGCGCTCCGGCTATCGGCAAGAAAGCCCAACATGAGCTGTGTTTCCGGGTTAAAAAGGAAGGCTGCGTTAGCTGCGGGGCCTGCGTGCGTGTCTGTCCCCAACATGCCATAAGCATGGATGCGGCTAAGAAGGCGGAGATTGATTCCACGTTGTGTATTGGCTGCGGCGAATGCCTGACGGTTTGTCCGAAGAAGACCATCTATATTGACTGGGAAACTGAGATCGACCCCTTCCTGGAGCGCATGGTCGAATACGCCTACGGCGCGGTAGCCGGTAAAAGCGATAAGGTGGGGTATATTACCCTGGTAGTTAATGTCACGCCTTTGTGCGACTGCGTTCCCTGGAGCGATGCGCCTATAGTTGCCGACATAGGGTTCCTGTCATCGACGGATCCGGTAGCCATTGACCAGGCAGCTTATGATTTGGTTAAGGCCGCGGAGGGTCTGGCTAATTCGGTACTGGGTGAAGCAACGCCGGCAGGAACGGATAAATTCATGCAGGTGCACAATTATGTTGACGGGACGAAGGCTCTTGCCTATGCCGAAAAAATCGGGATGGGCAGCAGGGACTACGAACTGATTGAATTGTAGAAGATAGAGAAAACCGCAGATGCCGAAAAGCATCTGCGGTTTTTAATTACTTGACTGACAATAATGCTATTTATTTGATTTCCTCGATTTCGTTATCCTGCAAAGCATCGTAGCCTTCTTCACCGGTACGGATTTTGACAACGTTCTCGACATCGTAGACGAAAATCTTGCCATCGCCGTATTTGCCAGTGTAAAGAACATTCTTTGCTGTTTCGATAACTTCCCTGACCGGTATTTTGGAGACAACGACTTCAATTTTTATTTTTGGTAAAAGATGCGTAGGAACTTCAGCGCCGCGGTACATCTCGGTATGGCCTTTTTGGATGCCGTAGCCAAGGACTTTGGTAACTGTCATGCCGGTTATGCCGATTTTGTCCAAAGCAGTTTTCAAAGCTTCAAAGCGTGGCTGAGCAGTTATGATGCATACTTTGGAGAGTTTGTGGCCGTCGGCAGAAACAACAGGTTCTGCGGTTTTGTGGACAACGGGGACCGCATGTTCAACAGGAACGACGCGAGTGCCGTCATGTTTTGTCATAAGCCCGACACGCTCGGCTGAAGGCATAAAGTCCGCATAGCTGCTGGTTAAACCGTGTTCTTCGAAGTCAAGACCGGAAATTTCTTCTTCTTCGCTGACGCGTAAACCGATTGTTTTATCAATGATAACGAAGACGATGGTGATTGTAACAAGAACCCAAGCGGCGACAGAAGCAACGCCGATGATTTGGGTTGTCAGCATTTCAGCGCTGCCGCTGTAAAGCAAGCCGCCTTCAAGAGCAAAAACACCTGTGAGAATGGTGCCAAGAGCGCCGCAAACACCATGAACGCCGATGGCGCCGACAGGATCGTCTATTTTCAGTACTTGATCGATGAATTCAACAGCGCAGACGACGACTACGCCGGCAATGGCGCCGATAACTAAGGCGCCAACAGGGCTGACGGCATCGCAGCCTGCCGTAATAGCAACAAGGCCGGCAAGTGCACCGTTCAAGGTCATAGAAACATCTGGTTTGCCGTAACGGAGCCAGGTGAAAATCATGGTTGCCGTGCTGGCGGCAGCGGCGGCTATGTTGGTCGTAATGAAGATGGAGCTTATGGAAAGCAGAGCTTTATCGCCGGTGGCGGAAACAGTTGAACCACCGTTGAAACCGAACCAACCGAACCAAAGGATGAAGACGCCAAGTGCGCCAAGAGTAAGACTGTGACCGGGAATAGCTGTTACTTTGCCGTCAGCATCGTATTTGCCGATGCGAGGCCCCAGGATTTTGGCGCCGACGAGAGCGGCGATGCCGCCGACCATGTGGACAGCAGTGGAACCGGCAAAATCATGAAAGCCCATAGTGGCGAGCCAGCCGCCGCCCCAGATCCAGTGTCCGGAGACTGGATAAATCAAGGCGCTGATCACAACGCTGTAGAAACAATAAGAGATGAATTTTGTTCTTTCTGCCATTGCGCCTGAGACAATTGTGGCAGCTGTAGCACAGAAAACTGTTTGGAAAATCAGATAAGCGTAGGAAGGATAGGCATCCTTCACACCATAATCATTTTGCACGAAGAAGTCCGGAGTTCCTATAAACCCGCCGATATCGGTGCCAAACATCAAGCCAAAACCGATAATCCAAAAAACGATGGTGCCAAGTGAAAAGTCCATAAGGTTTTTCATTACGATATTGCCGGCATTTTTAGCGCGTGTAAAGCCGGTTTCAACCATGGCAAAGCCTGCTTGCATGAAGAAGACAAGGATGGCGCCTAGCAGCACCCAAATAGTGTCAACAGATGAATACATATTAACAACCTCCTGTTTTTTATTAAAATTAAAAAGAGGCGTATCGCATTATATGCAGATACACCTCTTTGTGTCAGGGTTTACAAGCAGGCTATATGGAATTAGTTTACTCCAAACAGCAGTTGACCGTAAGTTGGATATGGGAGATATTTTTCACTAAGCAAAGGTTCGAGCTCATCTGCCGTTACGCGGATGTCTTGCATGGCTGCAAAAACAGTTTCATGATAGTAGTTGGCAAGTTCTTCCCCGCCGGAGATTTCACAGGCGGCAGCCAAATGCTTTTCCAGTCCTGCGACTTTTTCACATAGGCTGGAGGAAAGAGCGGAAACTTTTTTGAGTGTTGTCAATTCATAAGTTCCTTCTACATCGAGACCGGCCAATTTTTTGTTGGCGACCGTCGTTGCCAGGTCGTTGGATACAGCAGCCGCTGCTGGAAGGAGATCCTTGGTCAACATTTCGGCCAAAGTCAGCCCTTCGATTCTGATTGTCTTGGCGTAATTTTCCAGCAAGATTTCCACGCGTGCGTGAATTTCAGCTTCGGTGAAGATCTTGTGTTTGGTGAACAATTCAATGTTTTTCTTGGCGAGCATATAAGGAATTGCTTCAGGAGTTGATTTAAGGTTGAGAAGTCCCCTCATTTTGGCCTCTTCTACCCATTCGTCCGTGTAGCCGTCACCGTTGAATATGATGCGTTTATGCTCGGTAACGGTTTCTTTGATTAATTCTTTGATAGCGGCATCTTTGTCGGCCGCTTTTTCTAGTTTGTCCGCAAATTGTTCAAGTACTTCAGCCACAATGGTATTTAAGACGATGTTGGGACCGGAGATGGAAAAAGCTGAACCTAGCATGCGGAATTCAAATTTATTGCCGGTAAAGGCAAAGGGGGAAGTGCGGTTCCTGTCGGTGGTGTCCTGGGTAAAGTGTGGGATAACGTTCCCGCTGATTTGCATAATGTTTTCAGCATCGGGATTGTGATCGTTACCATTTTCGATGGATTTCAGAATCGCTGTCAGCTCGGATCCCAAGAAAGCCGAGACAATGGCCGGCGGAGCTTCATTGGCCCCGAGACGGTGGTCGTTGCCGGCACTTGCAACCGATACGCGCAGCAGATCCTGATAATCATCGACTGCTTTGATGATGGCCGCCAGAAAGAGCAGGAACCGGGTATTTTTGTGTGGTTCGTTGCCGGGGTTCAAAAGATTATCACCTTCGGCAGTTGCGATAGACCAGTTGTTGTGTTTGCCGCTGCCGTTAACTCCTGCGAAAGGTTTTTCGTGCAGCAGGCAGACCAAACCATGTTTAGAAGCAATGCGTTTCATGAATTCCATGGTTAATTGATTGTGGTCTGTGGCTATATTAGTGGAAGTAAAGATTGGTGCTAATTCGTGCTGGGCAGGCGCGACTTCGTTGTGTTCGGTTTTGGCCAGTACGCCCAGTTTCCAGAGTTCTTCGTCTAATTCCTTCATGAAATCAAGGACACGGGGTTTAATAATACCGAAATAGTGGTCTTCCATTTCCTGACCTTTAGGTGGCATTGCTCCGAAAAGCGTGCGCCCGGCATAGACCAAGTCGCGTCTCTTTTCCCACATTGCTTTGTCCACCAGGAAGTATTCCTGTTCAGGACCGACAGTAGTTATAACTCTCTCTGTCTTGGTGCCGAAAAGCTCAAGGATTCTTCTTGCGGCAGTATCAATCGCTGACATGGAACGAAGAAGAGGCGTTTTTTTATCCAGAACTTCGCCGGTGTAAGAGCAGAATGCTGTCGGGATGCAGAGGGTATTGTCTTTAATGAACGCGTATGAGGTTGGGTCCCAAGCTGTATAGCCGCGAGCTTCAAAAGTGGCACGCAAACCGCCGGAAGGGAAGCTGGAGGCGTCAGGCTCGCCCTGGATTAATTCTTTGCCGGAGAAGTCCATAATGATACGGCCGTCTGCCGTAGGTGTTATGAAACTCTCATGTTTTTCTGCTGTGATACCTGTCATTGGCTGGAACCAATGCGTGAAATGTGTTGCACCTTTTTCCAATGCCCAATCCTTCATAGCGTTAGCGATGACGTTGGCAATCGGCAGATCCAGGTTTTTGCCGGTCAGGAGAGCTGCTTTATACGCCTTATAGGTGGCGGTCGGTAGCTTCTCCTTCATTACGGTTTCATTGAAAACAAGGTCACCAAAAAGTTTTGGAACGTTACTCATAACCTTTCCCCCTTAAAAATAATTACAAAAAAAAGCAACAGCGTTGATTCGGGCCTTAGCCCGCAACAACACTGTTGCTTATGAATGGAGTATAATATAAATTATTGCATTTGTAAATACCTTTTTTACAAAAAAACAAAATAATATTTCTTTTGGGAATAAGAATGTTCGGAAAAGCAGGTGCAAATGCTCGTTTTTTGTTAAAAATATGAAAAATATTCGGGTAAAATATTGACACCGTATTTTGTATGAGCTAAACTAAGAACGCATACAAAGCATTGCTTGCGGAAACTTGTCCGCAATCTATACTAATATAAAAAATGAAAGCAGGGGTACAATTTATGTCAACCATGTTATATGAAGGAAAAGCAAAAAAGATATTTACCACTGAAAATCCGAATGAAATCGTCGTCTATTATAAAGACGATGCGACCGCTCTCAATGGCTTGAAAAAAGGCACCATTGTTGACAAGGGTGTTATGAACAACACAATCACTACTTTTTTCTTTGACCTTTTGGGTAAAAACGGGATTCCGCATCATCAGATCAAGAAACTGAGCGACCGCGAGGCTCTTTGCAAAAAAGTAACGATTATTCCTGTCGAAGTAGTTACCCGCAATGTCGCTGCCGGCAGCCTGGCTAAAAAAATGGGTGTCGAAGAAGGTTTAGTGTTGAAGAGACCGTTGGTTGAATTCTACTATAAGAATGATGACCTGGGCGACCCGATGATTAATGCTGATTACGCTGAATCCTTTGGTTTCGCGACTGATGCACAGATTGCCCAGATGAAAGAATTTGCACTGAAAATTAACGGCGTTTTAAAAGCTTTCTTATTGGAAAGAAAAATTCAATTAATCGACTTCAAACTGGAATTCGGTGTTGACGCTGAAGGTAAAGTAATCCTGGCTGATGAAATTACTCCGGATACTTCACGCCTGTGGGATCTGGAAACAAATGAGAAACTCGACAAGGACCGTTTCCGCAGAGATATGGGCAATGTCGAAGAAGCTTATCAGGAAGTTATTCGCCGTTTGATCGGTAAATAAAATATTGTAATCAAAAGATTAGGGCCTGTCGCATTAGCGACAGGCCCTTTTTGTTTTGATTGCAAGGGTTGACAAGAGTGTTAAGCTGAACCATAATATAAGGGTATTGGCACTTTGGCTTATACAAGGAAGTGGGTGTTATTTTAATGGATAAAAAACACATAATTAATAAGATAAAGGATATTTATTCTGCCAATGCTTTTGTAAGCTTATGCGGCATTAGTATAGAAGATATTGAATGCGGTGGAGTTGTATTGGACATGACGATTGATGGTAATAAACACACAAATCACAGTCACAATGCGCATGGTGGTGCTATCGCGGCCTTAGCGGATACGGCTCTCGGCGTGTCTGCCGCTACTGTGTCCAAAAGGGTTGTTACTTCTTCTTTGCATGTTTCCTTTATTAAAGGATTACATGAAAGCAGCTACGCTACCGTTAATGCTAAAATTATAAGCAATGACGGGAAATATATGGTTATAAAAGGCGAGGTTTTAAGTGTCGGTAACCTTATAGCTGAATTTATGGCAACTATGGTGATTGTTGGCGAATATGCGGATATACCAGCTGTTTGGTAAAATCTTTCAGGGCAATAAAAAATAACGGCGTCCAAAAGCGGACACCGTTATTTTTGTCTCTGTAAGGTTTAAATTTTTGCGTTGTCGATAATTTCTTTTAAATGTTCTTCAAAGCGTTTTAGATGTGTTTCGTAGTAATTGATATGTTCGTTTAGTTCGTTAATTTTAGCAGCCAGCTGATCTTCGTCACGCAAAAGACTTTTTGCAGTGAAGGGGAAAGATTTACTGATGAGCGTTTGATGTTCGCGCATTTCGACAGTTGCTTTTTCAAGGGCAGCCTTTGCTTCTTTCAACAAGGCCATGTCGCAGGTGGCCGGGGTTGTATTAATGAAGGAGAAGGATTTTTCGACTACGGACTCCAGTGCTGCCAGGTCTTTTTTGGAGTAGGCTGTAACGCCTTCCTGAAAAAGCTTGTTTGCAGTTTCATCTTGCGTCTTATGTATTTCCGGATGTAGACGGTCAATCAGGTTTTTATAGGCACAGGCGAGATCAGCCTCGTGAGAAGCGGAAAAATCGCCGGCATTGTCTTGCTTTAATGCTAGTTTCATTAGATTGGACTGTTCCTGCAGCATATTAGTGTATTCCTCAAAATCAACGTCAACTATTTTTTCGACGAATTCTAAATCGAGCTGCCTGTTACCCTCAACAAGCTCTTTGACAATTTCCATTTTGCGCTTAGTCCGCAAGATAGCACATTGGGTTTGGAAGGACTTTAATTCCAGATGTCCAACCTTTTCCGTATATTCCTTTTCAAGTTCTTTGCTGACATGAAAGATATTGTGGTCAATGTCGAAAATTATGTTGGCCAAATTTTTGCGGAGTTCGGCTATTTCTTTCTGCAGTGCTTCAATTTTGGCTACGTTTGGCATAAATCGTATCTGCTCCATTTCATAAGTGAGTTTTTGCAATCACATACCATTATACTATAATTTAGGATTTTTAAAAGTTATTTGTGTACTTGGGTATGATATGCAAAAAATAAAAACAAGATTGGCAGATATTTTTGACTTTTCACGATGTAAGTGTTACGATTTCCTTGTAAAATTTTATATGGTTGGGTTCAGGTGCAGCAATGCATAATAGAAAAATCGGTTTAAAGCCGATGCGGTCCCGCCGCTGTACGGACGAGCGAATTTCAAGCAGCCACTGAGTTTAAAACTTGGGAAGGCGAAGCTAGCAATGACTCCGAGCCAGAAGAACTGCCTGAACTTATAACTGGTTGTCCCACGGGAGATGGGAAGGCAAAATATTATTAAGTGATTGGCGCTGCCTTTCTGCATCTTCGTGCGGAAAGGTTTTTCTTTTTATTATAAAGATGGAGGCGTATTTCATGAATTTTTTTGCACAGGCTTTGGACTATTTCCAAAAAGGCGGCGTTGTCATGTATCCGCTGCTGATGTGTTCGGTGGCGGCATTGACGATTGCTGTTGAAAGGTATATTTATTATCGTTCGGAGGATTCGGGCAGCGTTTTTGCAGAAGAGTTCTGCGAACTGTTGGATAATAACGAATGGGATAAGGCTTATGAATTGGCAAAAAATAGCAAGGGTGAAGCGGCGTCTTTCGCCGTTTTAACAATGGATAAAAGCCTGGAAAAATCTGAACGGATAGATACCTATGCCGGCAGTAAGGCCGAACGTGCGATAGACCGCTTGGAGGAATATCTTAATTATTTGGGCGTTATCATTATGCTGGCGCCTGTTTTGGGTCTCCTGGGCACTATTACCGGTATGATAAGTTCTTTTAATTCCATCGATTTACGGGTGGAAAATCCTATTGCCATAACTTCGGGTGTGGCCGAAGCGCTGATAACGACTGTTTTTGGGTTGTGCATTTCAACCGTTGCGATTTGCATCCACACTTATTTCGGGCAAAGACTGAAGAAGGCGACCATAAATCTTGAGGAAATAGCAAATACTCTGGTGGAAGCAATAAGTAAGAGGCAGTAATCTTCGGCAGTATTTCTGAGGAGGCAAAAGAATGATAAGACTTAAGAAGCGAAGAGTTACGAGGGCTCCGGAACTAATGATCAGCCCGATGATTGATATGATGTTTTTGCTGTTGGTTTTTTTTATCGTGGCTACGATGAATATGGCGGAAATAAAAACCATTGATGTAAAATTGCCCGTTGCCAAAAGTTCGAGTCTTGAAACAAAAACTACTTTCAATGTGACTGTTAAGGCGGACGGGAGTATCTGGCTGGGTGAAAGACAGACTGATCTTGAGACGCTGGTGATGCAGGCTGCGCTGGAGAGTAAAAATGATCCCGGTTTTGCAGTTATTATCAGTGGTGATGGCGATGGAAACTATCGTAATATTGTTAGTCTCCTTGACCATCTTAAACAAGCCAAAGTCACTCGAGTTGGTCTGGCAACTGAATTGGGAGACGGGAAATGAAGAAAGCTAAGCGTTTTCAGGCAGGGTTTTTGGGATCTTGCATCTGCCATATGATATTAGTAATACTTTTTGGGTTATTGGGGCTGTGGACAATAACCAAAGATAATAAAGACGATATTATGGTAGTGAGCCTGGTCGGCGGTGGCGGGGGCAGCATACAGTCTGTTCAACAAGAGGTCGGAAGTGTTGAAAAAATAGCGGCAAGGCCTGATGATATTGTTGAAATCTCGAAAAAACCAGAGAAAACTGAGCAGTTAAAACAAGAGCGATTGAACAATAGTGTGGAGAAATCTGGCGAAAAAAGTTCAGCAAATAATGGCGGTAGTGGTAACAACGGTGAAAGTGAAGGAAAAGGTAAGGGCACAGGCAGCATTGGAGCTGGTTTCGGCAACGGTTCCGACAACGCCCAGCCGGTTGTTCCGCCGCGTTTGATTCATTATTCCAAACCGCCTTATCCTTCTGCCGCTCGTGAAAAAGGGATTGAAGGAACAGTAATTGTGAGGGTGTTAATAGATTTGTCAGGAAACATCGCGGGAGCTGATGTTTATGAATCTTCCGGATCCAGCCTTTTGGATGAAGCAGCTATAGCGGCCACCAACAGGTGGGAGTTTTCAGCGGCTAAGAACAATTTAGGCAAGAATATGGCCTGCTATATATTTATCCCTATTTCTTTTAACTTACGCTAAAAAAAGAGTCACCGCTAAAAACGGTGACTCTTTTGTCTTATGTGTAAAATACTATTTAACTAAGTCCATGCCAAGCTGTATGGCTTTTTTGTTAATTTCTTCCGTCCCTTTTGGTACGCGATTGAGAACAGCCTTAATAATCGATTCTTCAGATACGATGCCTGTAAGCTTAACAATTGCGCCAAGAGCGATAATGTTGGCGAACAAAGCTTTGCCAAGAACTTCTTTGGCAGTATGAGTTATCGGCAGCTCATAAACTTTTCCGCCATGAGCAGGAAGAGCCTTGACGAAGAGGCTGTCTGTCACCAGAATGCCTGTTGCCTTTAAATCGTGGGAATATTTATGAGCAGCTTCCTGGCTCATCGCCAATAACAGGCCTGGGTTGGTTACTTTTGGAAAATGGATGGTTTTGTCAGAGATGATAACTTCAGACTTGCTGGCACCGCCACGTGCTTCAGGGCCATAAGACTGTGATTGGATTGCCAGCTTGCCGTCAAGCAGAGCAGCTTCGGCAAGAATAATACCTGCCAGGATAAGGCCTTGACCGCCTGTGCCGGATAAACGCAATTCTTGTTTCATTTTATTTACCTCCCTGTGCCGCAGCGATAAGTTCGTCATAAGCTTCGGTATACTCTTTTACGCCTTCAGCCTGGTAGAGTACGCCGATAGGGAATTTGCCGGCTTTTTGTTCTTCATTTAGTTTATCAAAAGCAGCTAGCGGCAGAGCATGGTCGCGCTGCCATTTCATCATGTCGGCAGGGCCGCCCATCTTGTTCTGGCGTCCGAAGGAAATCGGACAGGCGGTAACGGCTTCAATCAAACTGAAGCCTTTGTGCTCGATGCCTTTGGCAATCAGATCAGCCAGCATTGGCGCATGGAAGGTTGTAGCGCGGGCAACAAAGGTCGCACCGGCGGCTTTAACCAGTTCAGCAATGTCGAAAGATCTCTCAATGGTGCCGTAAGGTGCGGTAGCAGCTTTGGCATGTTCAGGAGTAAGAGGCGAATATTGTCCGCCGGTCATCCCGTAAATATTATTGTTGTACAAAACCACTGTCATATCGATATTGCGGCGTGCGGCATGGATCAGGTGATTGCCGCCGATAGCAGTTGCGTCACCGTCACCGGTGACAACGATTACGTTTAGTTTTGGGTCTGCCAATTTAACGCCTGTAGCTACAGGCAAAGCACGACCATGAGCTGAATGGACAGTATTGAAGTCCAGATAGCCGGAAGCACGGCTGGAGCAGCCGATGCCGGAGATAACTGCCACATCATCTTTTTGCAGATCCAACTTGGCAACTGCCTTAACTATGCAGCCGGTGACAACACCGTTGCCGCAGCCCGGGCACCAAATGTGAGGTAAGCGACCCGGTCGAAAATATTTATCAATCATTTCTTCCATATTCATGTAAAAATCCTCCTCTCAAGTGGTACTCTTTTATTTGAAAGCTTTTTCCATCTCAGCAAATACTTCAGATGGTTCAGCAGGCTCATTGTCATATTTGGCGAAGAGTGTAACAGGAACCTTGCCGGCAACCGCACGTTCAACTTCCAGCACGTATTGACCGTAGTTCAATTCGTGCACCATAATGTGTTTGACTTTGTTAGCCAAGGCTTGCATTTGTTTTTCAGCAAAAGGCCAGATGGTTATCGGGCGTACAAGGCCAACCTTCATGCCTGCGGCACGAGCCATGTCAACGGCTTCATAAGCTGCACGGGCAGCACCGCCAAAGGCTACTATTGCATATTCGGCGTCGTCCATTTGATAGTTTTCTACTTCGACGATATCATCCAGATTATTATAAAGCTTGTCATGCTGTCTGTTTGTTGCGGCTAGAGTAGCGGCAGGAGTTCCTTTCGGGAAACCGGTTTCGTCGTGGACCAGACCGGTTACATGCCAGCGGTAGCCGCTGCCAAAAGGAGGCATTGCCGGTACCAGGGATTCGTCAGTAGCATAAGCCTTGAATTCTTCCGGCGGGCAGGTAGGTAATTTGCGCTCTGCCTGTGGTATTTCGTCATAATTATCCGGCAGTTCGATTTTTTCGCGCATATGGCCGATTACTTCGTCCATCAGCAGAATAACCGGTACGCGGTATTTTTCACTTAGTGCGTAAGCGCGCAAAGTCAGGTCAAAGCACTCCGGAACACTGGCTGGTGTCAAAGCAATTAGCCAATGGTCACCGTGAGTTCCCCAGCGTGCCTGCATGATATCTCCTTGTGAAGGGGAGGTAGGTTGGCCGGTAGAAGGGCCTACACGCTGTACATTGACGATAACAAGAGGTATTTCAGCCATGCAAGCGTAACCGATGAGTTCTTGCTTGAGAGAGAAGCCAGGGCCGCTGGTTGCGGTCATAACTTTTTTGCCTGTCAGAGCGGCACCGATGATTGCGCCCATGCTGGCGATTTCATCTTCCATTTGAATGAATTTTCCACCGACCTTCGGCAGTTTTTCAGCTAAAGACTCAGCAACTTCAGTAGAAGGGGTGATGGGGTAGCCACCAAAAAATTTTACGCCGGCGGCAATGGCACCTTCAACTACTGCCTGGTTACCTTGCAATAGAAGTATTTTAGACATAAGGTTTCACTCCTTTATTATTTTTCAACAAAAATAGCAAAATCAGGGCAACGAGTTTCGCATTGACCACATTTTATGCAATCCTTCTCGTTTACCACTTCCACTTTTTCAATCTCGTTGACAGCTAAAACCTTTTTCGGGCAAAAGGCGACACAGATGCCACAGCCTTTGCAGCGTTCAAGATGAATTTTAAGCATATCATTACCTCCTATGTATATTTTTATTGCAAAAAATAAAAAACAGAAAATATTGTATACAAACTAACCTATTTAATTATACAGCAAATAAGATAGGCAATAAACCCCCACCAAAGGAAATAGTTGTGGTAAAAGTGCTAAATTTAGAGTCAGATGCTATAATAGAAATTACAAGGGGGAGGTTTAAATGGTGGAAATTGACAAGACGTTACCGAAAAGCAAGCGTATTATGCTGGCTGCAGCGAATGTTTTTTCGCGCAAGGGGTATTTGCAGGCAACGTTAGATGAAATAA
This sequence comes from Negativicutes bacterium, assembly GCA_009930275.1. The sequence goes on along the minus strand of RZYP01000016.1, from coordinate 4,660 downwards.
TCGAAATAGCTGATACAGGCAAGGGTACTGTCTATAACTATTTTAAAAATAAGGATAATTTATTTTACACTTTGGTTTCTGAGATAAACGCACCGTTCGTGGCTAACTTAAAGGCAATTGAGGAAAGCAGCGAATTGCCTTCGACAAAGTTGGAGAAGTATTTGCAAGAGTTCCTGGATTTCCTCTATATTAACGGCACATTGTGGCAGGTTCTGTTTTATGAAATGTCCGGCGTCAATCGTGGGTGGTATTTTCTGCGTGAGAAGGGCAAGGAAGATCAACTCATAGTGAAGTGGGGCGCTCAGCCGACAGCGGACGAGATGGAGCGAGTGAAACGTTATGCGGAAATCATTTATGCCAGCGCACGAATCTTGGAAAACATACTCCAGGAGGGTGTTGATACAGGAGTATTCAAACAATCGCCGGTAGGAGATGGAGTACAGCACGCGGCCAGACATTTATACGGCGGCGTTGCTATGGCAGTATTCTTTGGTAAGGAAAGCCAGGGAGATTCAGAAAAATTGGCAAAAATTATTGCTGACCGCTTCCTTTGTGGCTTTGCTAAGCCGCAAAAATAATAAGCATGTTTTACTTTAAATTCCTATTAAATACCATGATTTTGTTTAAATTTAATATTTTATGCGAAGAGGGCTCGTCCAATTTGGACGAGCCCTCTTTTTTCTTTTTTCTTATTTACTTGTCCAGCCCGGTGTTACGGAGCCTTTGAAATGTTCGGTAATAAATTTAGCGTTTTCTTCTGATTGGTAAGCTTTAATAAAGGTTTTAACTCGTGGGTCATCCTTCATTTTTTCTTTGGTAACGAGAATGTTAACGAAAGGAGATTCAGCAGATTCAATGAAGATAGAATCTTTAACCGGGTTCATACCGGTAGCAATGGCATAGTTGGTATTGATAACGGCAACATCGAGGTCGGCCAGGCTGCGTGGAATGATAGCGGCATCAAGTTCTTTGAATTTGAAATTGTGAGGATTGGCAGTAATGTCTTCCAAAGTAGCTCTTACACCGATACCGTCTTTCAAAGTTATCAGTTTTTGAGCAGCAAGGAGAAGGAGTGCGCGGCCACCGTTAGTCGGGTCGTTCGGAATGCCGATGCTGGCACCGTCAGGAATTGTTTGATCCTTTTTGATTTTTTGCGAATAAGCAGCCATTGGGAAGTTTACTGATTTCGCAACTTCCACAAGGTCGTATTTACGATCCTTGACTGTGTTGTCGAGGTAAGGACGATGCTGCATGCTGTTCAGGTCAAGCTCGCCTTGGAAAAGAGCCACGTTAGGCTGGATGTAGTCGTTAAATTCAACTACTTCTACCTTCAAACCTTGTTTGGCGGCAATCTTTTTGACTTCGTCAAGAATTTCCGCATGCGGACCGGCGGTAACGCCGACTTTCAATACTTGTTCCGGTTTCTTTTCGGCAGCTTTCTTGTCGCCGCCGCAACCTGCAACTGCCACAGCTGTTAAAAGGAGAAAACTTGTAATTAAAAGGGAAATGCTTTTTTTCATTAGTGAAACCTCCTACAGTTTATTTTTGTTTAATTTTCTTGAGAGATAATTACCAAAGGATTGGACAATTTGCACTTGAGCAATAAGGACGACAACAGTTGCTATCATGATATCTACACGGAAACGTTGGTAACCGTAACGGATAGCCAGGTCGCCAAGACCGCCTCCGCCAAGGGCACCGGCCATGGCTGAGTAGCCTATCAGGCTGATGATGGCGAGGGTGACGCCCAAGACGATGGAATGAAGGGCCTCCGGCAAAAGGACTTTGTTGATAATCTGGAGCGGGCTGGCTCCCATAGCTTGCGCTGCTTCGATTACACCGGGATCAATTTCGAGCAGCGAGGACTCGATGATGCGTGCAATAAAAGGTGCCGCGGAAATAGTTAAAGGAACAATGGCGGCGGTGGTTCCGATGGAGGAACCAACTATCAGCCGCGTAAGAGGAATGATGGCTACCATCAGGATAATGAAAGGCGTAGAACGGGTCGCGTTGACTACTGCCCCTAAAACAGCATTGACGGGAGTATTTTCCAGAATGTGCCCCTTGCGGGTAACGGTCAGGATAACGCCGAGCGGCAAGCCGATAAGTGTTGAAATAATAGTGGAAGCTGCGACCATGTAGCAGGTTTCCGCAAAGGACTTAAGCAAAAGATTCATAATTTCAGGCGACATAGCCGATCACCTCCATTTTGAGATTTCTTTCATGCAGATAGGTCAGGGCTGCTTTGATGGAACTGCGGAGCCCCGAAACTTCAATGAGCAAGGTACCGTAAGGGGTATCCTTGATGCTGTCGATATTACCGTAGAGAATGTTGACATCGACATCGAACTTCTTGACCAGGCTGGAAATCAGCGGGTCGCCTGCCGAAGAACCGATGAATGAGAGACGAAGCAGAAGTTTGCCGCCCTCGATATATTCCTTGCTGAGCGGAACGTTCTTCAGGATGGGAGGAAGCTCAACATTGTTAATGCTTTTAATGAAATCCTTGGTAGTAGGAGTCTTGGGGCTGGTGAAGAGATCGAACATAGTGCCTTCTTCGATGATGTCGCCGTTTTCGATTACCGCTACCCTATCGCAGATTTCTTTCACGACCTGCATTTGATGGGTGATCATGACAATCGTCAGATTCAGGCGTTTGTTGATATCCTTGAGCAAATCGAGAATAGACTTGGTTGTTTGTGGATCGAGCGCCGAAGTTGCTTCGTCACAGAGCAAGACTTTCGGTGAGCTGGCCAAAGCTCTGGCGATACCGACACGCTGTTTTTGTCCGCCGGATAATTGTGACGGATAGTGATCACGGCGGTCAACCAGCCCGACAAGCTCCAGCAGCGGTTCGACTTTCTTGCTGATTTCTTCATTAGACAGCCCCTGTATTTCCAAAGGAAAGGCAATGTTGTCGTAGACAGTACGCGAGGCAAGAAGGTTGAAATGCTGGAAGATCATGCCGATATTCTGGCGTGCCTTGCGCAGTTCAGCTTCGTTCATGGCCGTCAGTTCTTTGCCGTCAACAATAACCTGACCGCCGGTTGGTACTTCCAACATATTGATGCAGCGGATAAGGGTACTTTTGCCTGCGCCGCTCTGCCCTATGACGCCGAAAATTTCTCCCGCCTGGATACTTAAGTTTGTTTTATGGAGGGCATGAATATCTCCGGACTTGCTATGATAAGTTTTTTCAACATTGCGTAGTTCAATCATGCTATTCCTTCTTTCTGTGCAATCAGGCATTAAAAAAGCCTCTTCATTCAGAAGAGGCACGTAAAGTGGATTAAGTACGGCTTCATCTGTCAGGATCAATCCTGAAGGATTTGGCACCGTTCACAGTTGTGATGGTTGCCGTAGCATCATTGGGCCATTCCCTCAGCTACTCTTGATGAATACATTTGAAGTTATGCGATAATGATACACGCATATTTGTAGCTTGTCAATAGAAGTACACAAAAAAAATCTTGCAATTTCACATAATAAAGTGTTAAAGTATTAAACAGGAAGGTGCAACAAAATATACTAGTAATTAAGGATGGTGCATTATGAACATTACGAATAAACTTAAAGACGATTTAACGGATCAATTATTCAGGGCGATACTTTCTTTGCGTACCGAGGAAGAATGCTATCAGTTTTTTGAAGATGTCTGTACCGTCAGTGAGATAAAGGCCATGGCCCAGCGGTTGGAAGTTGCGAGAATGCTGGACGAAGGTTCCATTTACGATGAAATTGTAGAAAAAACAGGCGCAAGCACGGCTACTATTTCCCGGGTAAAACGCTGTCTGGTTTATGGTGCTGACGGGTACCTCAATGTCCTGGCCGCCTTGAAAAAAGGAGATAGCAAGAAATGACCAAGAAAAAAGTTCTGCAGATTCCTTACGGAACGAAAGATATCCTTCCCGGGGAAGCACGTGCTAAAAGAGAAATAGAAGTGAATATAGTTAATAATTTTATCGCATGGGGCTATGATGAGGTGGAAACGCCAACCTTTGAGTATTTAGATACGTTTATTGATGAAGGAACAGGCCTTTTATCTGACAGCTTTAAGTTTTTTGACAGGAATAATCAGGCACTGGTTCTGCGCAGCGATATGACAAAGCCGATTGCCAGAATGGTTGCGACCAGGCTGAATGACGGCAGGCAGATCAAACGCATCTCTTATCTTGCCAACATTTTCCGTTATGAGGAAACTCAGGCTGGCCGTCAGTGTGAATTTAGCCAGGCAGGCGTCGAGCTGATGGGTGCAGCTGAACCTTCCGCTGATGCCGAGGTTCTTGCTTTGGCCATTGCGTCACTCCGAGTTGCGGGACTGACAGATTTCACGGTGAGCCTTGGCCACAGTGATTTTATAACCGGACTGATGGAAGAAGCGGGGCTTAATGAAGAACAAGCGGAAGAACTTAAAAAACGCGTCCTTCAGCATGACATGGTAGGGCTGGAGACTCTTTTAAACACGTTGCCAATGACAGAGAATTTAAGGAGCATCTTCCAACGATTGCTTCTGCTGCACGGTGATGAAGCTATGCTCGACGAATTGCAGGAAAAAGTCAAAAACGCCAAGAGCAGGCAGGCCTTGCGCAATTTGTCCGAAATCTATCAATTGGCCAAGGCATACGGCGTGGCCGAAGTCGTGCGCTTTGACCTGAGTTTG
>RZYP01000317.1 GCA_009930275.1 Negativicutes bacterium | reverse complement strand
GATGATTTTGACACCGGCCCCGACAGGGACTCGGGCTATATCTACGGACCCATGATGCCGCGGAATTTCTTTGTGGGATTGAAGTTTAGTTTTTGAAACACCTCCCTCCGCGGGACGAGGTTTCCCTTACCAATCGTGCAAACGGCTTTTTAAATAAAAACCCTGCAGTAAAAACTGCAGGGTTGATTTAACAGCAGCTGTCTGCTGCAAAGCCCTTCCCTAAAGGGAAAGTGTCTTGTACCAGTAAAAGAAAGCTTCCGGGTTTGTTTTTTTGAGCTTATTCAGCTTGTTATATAATGGATTGGATATCGTCCAATCTTTGATTTGCATAGGATTATCAAATTTTTCGATTTCTGTCTTATCTGATAAAATCAACACGGAAAGATAAGAGGCTTTGGATGCGGATACAATGGCTTTCTCAATATGGTAGTTTTCGGTAAAGATGAATCCGGCAACCCGCCTGATACCCGCCTGTAATTCCTCAAAATCTCCTTTTCCCAATTCGCCTCGACTTGTAATGCAAAGTGCAGTTTGAAATATATCCTCTATCACATCTGTTTCAGTTTTGTCTTTTGCTTTCCTGTAAGACAGCTCTGTTCTTGAAAATCTGCAGAAAGTCTCTTTCACGATTTTTAAATTTTCACTTCTATCAAACAAGTTTCCAATATCGTACAACTGCTTGATGATTTCCATGCTCATGCTATCTTCGCCCTTGTAGTAAGGGATTCCTGTACTGTTTGGAGCAAAGGCAGTTAATTTGTCTCCTAACAGATCTTCAATACAAGGAACTTTGACCATTATGGGATCTTCTTTCACGGGCGTAAAGAGAGATACAATAGGAAGTTCTGTTATTTGAGCATATAATACTTCTTCAAACAGGATATCCAGTAAAATATAATCTTCCTCGTTTGCCGTTTTGTGAATTGGTGAATAGAAAAACTTGTAATGGGCCTTTTCTATACTACTTTGCGTGATACGATGTTGTGGTTCAAAACGTATAAATCCCTGTTTACTTGCCACGCTGCTCAATATTTCGTCATGAAATTTCATTTTCTGAGCGACAATGATATCAACATCAATAGATAATCTTTTTGAAGAGTTGAAATGCAACATCAATGAGGTTCCACCCTTGAAAACAAAGGGTATTTCAGATTGCACAAGACCTTCCAGTAAGAGTAATGCCCGGATGACTTTTTCGATCAGGATCTTATCTGCATTCCTGTTCAATTTTGAGACCTTGCTGATCCATTCGATGTTTAGCTGAGTTGTGTCAATCATGTCAATATTCCGGCAAAAATCGATCCTTATTGCCGTTAATTTGATTTATCATTTTCTTTATCTCATCCTTTTTCCCCCTGCGCGATGCATATCTCAACAGTTTGTTATTGTTAATCGTGTATTTCGCATAAGCTTCTTTGAAAATCCTTTTTTTCTCCCTGCCCTGGTAAAACTGAAACAAATCCTCATTGCTGAACAAATCGACCAGTATCTTTTCAATGGTAGTTGTATTGATATTACTGATAGATTGGAGAGGAGCTTCAGAGATCAGGGGTTGTACAATAATGGGAGCTTTATAATTGAAAACGTATTGTTCCAGGATGCCATTATTGGGATTTAAGAACACCTGGTTATATTTATCCCTTAGTGAATAGAAAATGGATTCCAGGCTCTCTTTATCAACTTCGATCAAGGTAAGGTTATTGTTGGAAATATGTAACGTGAATTCATTCAACAACGACATATTCCATACACAAA
>RZYP01000077.1 GCA_009930275.1 Negativicutes bacterium | reverse complement strand
GGACCACTCATATTTGATTTTCAGCAGGGTGTCATTGCTAAGGCAATGACACCCTTTATTTTTTTGCTCTTGAAGCGATGTTAGATACCGTGTTAAAATGTTTTTTGAAAGCAAAAGAAGTTATTATTGCTAAAGGAGTGTTAGTCGTGGCAAAAGACAATTCTTTCGATGTTGTTTCGCAGGTAGATATGCAGGAAATGGATAACGCCGTCAACCAAACGAAAAAGGAAATCGGCCAGCGTTTCGATTTTAGAGGTTCAAGTGCCAGCATAGAATTGGAAGAAAAGAGTTTGAAGGTTACAGGTGAAGACGAATATAAACTCTCCACAATCCTGGACTTGCTTCGTCAGCGAATGGCGAAAAGAAATATTCCGCTGAAGTGTTTGAAACCTGGCAAAATTGAGCCGGCAGCAAAGGGAACGGTAAAGCAGACGATAGACATTGAACAAGGAATTCCTAAGGAAAAGGCCAGAGACATTATTGCTGCCATCAAGGCTTCGAAGTTGAAGGTGACGGCTCAAATGCAAGATGACCAAGTGCGTGTTTCCGGTTCAAAGAAAGATGACCTGCAGGCAGTCATTCAATTGCTCAAACAGGGAGATTTTGGTGTTGACCTGCAATTCATTAATATGAGATAAATTAGCGGCTGCGTAAATGAAATGCTCCCCAGATGTTAAACAAAAATAACATTTAGGGAGCAGAACAAATGCAGCCATTTTTAATTTTTAAAGTTAATATTGATTTCAAAAAGGCGATTCCACGGGAAACTTAGTTTGAAATCAGCAAGTCTTAGAAAAGGATCTTTCTCAAGGTAGTAATCATACAAACTATATGTTGTAACCAGGATATCGTCCTGTTCAGGGCCAAAATCGTAGATAAAATCGGAATCGTACTTTTTCATTAATCTTACTAAGACGGGTCGAATATTGGATTGATACAGCCAATCGTCTAGATAGCGTACTTGCAGGAGTTTGTCCTTGTCTGCTTGTGCCATTTTGCTGGACAATACGCCTTGTGCCAGGGCATAGCCAATAGTATTGTCAGCAGTATTCCACCCTGAATAGGCGGCTAGTTGATTCAACAGGACATGTTTGGATAGTTCTTCCATAAATCCGTTGTCAGAACCATTTGCATAGGAGACATCTGCAATTGCCAGGTTTCGTCCGCCTTCAACAAAATTATTAATTTGCTTTACGAATCTTTTATTATGTATGGATGAGAAAAATAGATTGTCATCAGCAGTAGAGTCTTTAGTAATGCCTTCGAAAGGTGTGTTAACGGCCAGAATCAGATCAGCATTGTAGGGGTTTTCTGTTAAAGCGCCGCCAAGAGCCAGAACTTGGTCAGGTACTGATGAGGAAAGGCGTTGGTCGGAGTAAAGCGGCAATGTGTTTTTCCCTTCCCCTTCCGAATAGATTACATGAACTACAGGTTTTTCATGGTTCAGCTCGTTTATTGTTCTGGTAAGGAGTAAGAGCCCCAATTGGTCTATGCCGGGAAGTATTTTGAACCGACTGTCAGACAAATCAAGGGTTGCTTCCGTCAGATGGCGGCTTTCCAGGTGAGTTTGCGACAAAGGAGCATTATCATCTTTTCCCAGAGACAGGTAGTGGAAAGTCTTATTTCTGGCGAAATCGGCAAGAAGTTCATTTACCTGATAATTTTTTTGACGGCGCGTAAACCAGTCGTCAAGATACTTTGGGGGCAGGCGCGTCAGCAGTTGAGACTTCAGAGTTTTTTCTTGCTCGCTCAGTCCTTGCCCTTCTTCCTTGTCATATAGCTGCGAAAGGGCAAATATATCCGGGCCAAAAACAGAATAATAGGCAGGCTCGACGTTACCGTGGCTTTGACGGGGAGTTCTCATAATTGTAGAAAATGCATAAATTTTCAAGCCGGGAGATTCTTCCTTGAGCTGCACGAATTTGTTTACTCGGCTGAATAGTTTCTCTTGAGTTTCATTATGCACCCTTGATGAGACCAAACCACCATAAAGCAAGCTGTCAGTTGCTATAACTGCGGCATCAGCCTCTGAGGCGGCTTCCTTGAACCATTTCCAGAGAGAATCTGGCTTGCCCGGATGCTTGTTGGTAGCCAGCATTTTTTCCGGAGGAGTCAGCAATTCATAACCGGCAGCGGCAAGCGATTGTTCCACATAAGAAAGGCATACCGGACGGCTGTCTAAAGGGATATATATAATTTTCGCTCCTGCGCTTGCAGTTCCATTTCCATAAGAGAAGGAAAGAAGCAATGTAAAGAAAAATAGTCGAAATAAATTATTCAGAGGAATCAACTCACTTTGTTAAAATGTTAGAAAGTACCGCATATACCTTATTATACTACGCTTTTTGTTATTGTTACAAAGTGTTGACAAGGAAAACAGGTGTGCTATAATTAGTGGTAAATCAAAACAGTCATAAGTAATGCGAAGGAAGACGCGTCAATAATCCCATACAGAGAATACTGCCTTGGCTGAAAGCAGTTTGGTAAATGGATGCCGTGACCACCTTTAAACTAACTTTGGAAAGTGTTCGCACAAGTATAAAGCTTCGTAGCGCCGGCGTTAACGGTATTGAGTGGATTCGTAATTGAATCAATCAGGGTGGAACCGCGGAATTCTCCGTCCCTTTTTGGGATGGGGTTTTTTTATTTTAAAAGCCCGTTAAGCGAGGCAGTTGTTTTAGACCTTTACTTCAAACAGATAATAGATATTTAGGAGGAATATAATGGATAACATTGTTGTAACATTAAAGGATGGAAGCAGGAGAGAATTTCCAATAGGTGTCACTCTCTTGGAAGTAGCTAAGAATTTATCGCAAAAACTTGGTAAAGCAGCGCTGTTGGCCATCGTTGACGGCAAAAACAAGGATCTTACAGATGTCTTGGAACATGATGCGGTTGTAGAATTCGTAACTGCTGATATGCCTGAAGGCTTGCATGCCATACGCCATACTGCAGCTCATATAATGGCACAGGCAATTCAGCACTTGTTCCCTGGTACTAAGTTTGCCATTGGTCCGGCTATTGCCAACGGATTTTACTATGATCTTGATAGTGATCATGTCTTCACGCCGGAAGATTTAACAGCAATAGAAAAAGAAATGGCAAAAATTGTTAAGGCCAACAACCCGCTTGTACGCAGCGAGCTGCCAAGGGCTGAAGCGCTGTCAATGTTCGCTGAAATGGAAGAACCCTACAAGGTGGAATTAATCAACGATTTGCCCGAAGACGCTATCATCAGCATTTATAAGCAAGGTGACTTTTTAGATCTTTGCGCAGGACCGCATTGCCCAACTACGGGACGAGTAAAAGCATTCAAGTTACAAAGTATCGCCGGGGCTTATTGGCGAGGAAATGAAAAGAATAAGATGCTGCAACGTATTTATGGAACAGCTTTCAACACTAAGGAAGAGCTGGATGCCTATCTGAATATGTTGGAAGAGGCGGCGAAACGCGACCACCGCAAACTTGGCAAGGAACTTGACATTTTCAGCATTCAGGAGGAAGGACCAGGCTTCCCGTTTTTCCATCCTAATGGCATGATTATCCGCAACGAGCTCGAGGACTACTGGCGTAAAATTCATAGAGAATACGGCTATCAAGAAATTAGGACGCCGATGATTTTGTCCCGCGCCCTTTGGGAGACTTCCGGTCACTGGGACCATTATAGGGAAAACATGTATTTCACTCAAATCGATGAGTTGGACTTTGCCATAAAACCAATGAATTGCCCCGGTGGCATGTTGGTTTATAAAACAAAACCACATAGCTACAAGGAGTTGCCGATTCGTGCCGGCGAATTGGGGCTAGTACACAGACACGAATTGTCTGGCGCACTTCACGGACTATTCAGGGTTCGTTGCTTCACGCAAGATGATGCCCATATTTTCATGATGCCAAACCAGATTAAAGACGAAATTCAAAATGTTATAAAACTGTTCGACCAGGTTTACGGCACCTTTGGCCTGAAATACCGTGCCGAACTATCAACCCGCCCGGAAAATGCAATGGGTGATGCTGAGACTTGGGAAAAAACTACTAATGCTTTGCGCGACGCCATGGAAGATTTTGGCCTTGAGTATGTTGTTAATGAAGGCGATGGAGCTTTCTATGGACCAAAAATCGATTTTCATCTGATGGATTCCATTGGCCGTACCTGGCAATGCGGAACAATCCAACTTGATATGCAATTGCCGGAGAAATTTGATTTGACTTATACCGGTGAGGACGGCATGAAGCATCGTCCGGTAATGATTCATCGCGTTGTCTATGGCAGCATTGAGCGCTTTATCGGCATCTTGATAGAGCACTATGCCGGTGCATTCCCAGCCTGGCTCGCACCAACGCAAGTCCGTATTCTGCCGATAACAGACAAGCATGTTGCTTATGCTAAAGAGTTAAGTGATAAAATGTTTGCGTTAGGCCTCAGGGTAATGCTTGATGACCGCAATGAAAAAATCGGCTATAAAATACGCGAGGCCCAGGTCCAGAAGATACCTTATATGCTTGTTGTGGGAGACAAAGAGGTCGAAGAAAAAACCGTTGCAGTACGTCGCCGCAGCGAAGGTGATATTGGCGTTATGGGTGCCGATGATTTTATAACTATGTTACAAAAAGAAATTGCTGAAAAGAAATAAATATTTGACATAATTGTGGCGTTGTGCTACAATTCTCTAGTAACGAAGTAGAAGCCATCCGCTTCTCACCTTGCGACAAGCGTCCGACAGGGTCAATGATATTGTTTTATCAGCGGGTGGACTATTACGTCTACCCGCTTTAGTATTTTTTGGAGGTGAATTGTTATAAGCAAAGAAAGCTTGCGTATCAATGAAGAAATCCGGGCTCGTGAAGTGCGTGTCGTTGCTGACGAAGGCGAACAGCTTGGCATAATGTCCGGTCGAGATGCTTTAAATTTAGCATTGGAACGTCATATGGATTTAGTCGAAATTGCGCCTAATGCAAAACCGCCGGTATGCCGGATTATGGATTACGGCAAGTATCGTTACGAGCAGCAAAAACGTGATAAGGAAGCTCGTAAGAAGCAAAAAACCTTTGATATCAAAGAAGTTAAGCTTCGTCCTGGCATTGAGGACCATGACTTCGACGTTAAATTCAAGAATGCAGTTAGATTCTTGGAAGATGGCGATAAAGTTAAGGTTACTATAATGTTTCGCGGACGTGAATTATCACATCCCGAATTGGGGGAAGTTCTATTAATTAAAATGGCTAAACAACTCGAAGGCCTAGCAGTCATCGAACGCGCAGCCAAATTAGAAGGCAAAAACATGATTATGATTGTTTCGCCAAAAGCTAACAAATAACAAGGAGGATGTTTCCTATGCCAAAGATGAAAACTCGTAGAAGTGCTGCTAAACGTTTTAAAGTAACGGGTACAGGTGAATTCAAGCGTTCCCAAGCGTTTACAAGCCACATTCTTGAACATAAATCTCCTGCACGCAAAAGAAGTTTGCGTAAAGCAGCGCTTGTTCACAAATCAGATCATGAACGCGTAGCAAAAATGCTGCCGTACGCATAATAACAGAAGAAATTTGAGGAGGATTAACCATGGCAAGAATAAAAGTGGGTGTAACAGCACACAGACGTCATAAATCAATTTTGAAATTAGCAAAAGGTTACCGCGGCAGCAAGAGCAAATTGTTCAAAAAAGCCAACGAAACCGTAATGAAAGCATTATCTTATGCCAGACGTGACCGTCGCGCTAAGAAACGTGAATTCCGCAATTTGTGGATTGCCCGTATCAATGCGGCAACCCGTGCCAACGGCATGAGCTACAGCCGTTTCATGTACGGTTTAACTAAAGCCGGTGTCGAAATGAACCGTAAAGTTCTCGCTGATATGGCTATTTACGATGCAGCAGCTTTCACCAAATTGGTTGAAGTTGCAAAAACTGCCCTGTAATTGATACAATTTTTATATTTATGACTTTTCAAAAACCTGAAGCATAGCTTCAGGTTTTTTTCTTTAAAGTTTATATTGTCTAATAGCCTTTTAAGGTGTAGAATACTCGGAGGATGAGTGATTATGCAAAGAGGAGGCAATTTTTTGTTATGATATTAAGATTGTTGCAGTGTCTCACGACTTACCATCTGGTCGCTCTGACTTTTCTGGCATTAATTCTAACAGGTTCTGGGGTTTTAATGCTTCCTTTGGCGAGTATCAGCGCTGAACCGCTTTCGTTTGTAGATGCGCTTTTTACCGCAACGTCGGCAGTTTGTGTAACAGGTTTGGTCGTTGTTGATACCGGCACATATTTCTCTTTATTTGGACAAATGGTCATTCTCATCTTGATACAGCTTGGCGGGCTTGGCATTATGACTTTTGCAACGATGATAAGTGTGGCTATCGGGAAAAAAATTAATTTGCGTGAGAGGCTTCTGATTCAGGAAACCCTTAATCAGGAAGGGTTTTCAGGAGTTGTAAGACTAGCTTTGCATGTTGTAAAATACACTTTTCTGATAGAGTTTATTTTTGGCTCAATTCTTGCCTTCCATTTTTATCCAATATATGGTGACAAGGCTTTTTATATGGGCTATTGGCATTCTGTATCGGCTTTCTGCAATGCCGGCTTTGATTTGTTTGGTAATTATGACAGCCTGGTAAATTTTACGGGTGACGTTGTTTTGAATCTATGCATGATGTCGCTTATAATATTAGGCGGCTTAGGGTTTATAGTGCTGGAGGATATATTTGCCAAGCGGAACTTTAAATCATTGACACCACATAGTAAAATCGTAATTATATCTTCAACAGTTCTTATATTAGGTGGAACCCTGTTTTTGTGGCTTGCTGAACGCAATAACGTCCAGACAATTGCCAATCTGTCATCAATCGACCAGTGGATGTCTTGTATGTTTCAGTCTGTGACCGCAAGAACTGCTGGCTTTAATACATTGCCTACTGATAAAATGAGTGGTAGTTCTTTGTTCTTTTTAATAATTTTGATGCTTATTGGGGCATCGCCGACATCTACGGGAGGCGGAGTAAAAACAACTACGGCAGTGGTTGTGCTGTTGACAGTTTGGTCTTTGCTGCATGGTAAAAGCGATATTGTAGTATTCGAACGCAGAATAGGAAAAAAGGCTGCAAACAAAGCATTCGCAATTTTCATTCTGGCTTTGATTTTAATTTTATGCATCACTTTACTGATAAGTGCGATTGACAAAATACCAGTTATGCTGGTTTTGTTTGAAGTTGTGTCGGCTTTCGGTACGGTTGGGCTTTCAGCTGGCATAACACGTGATTTGTCAGAAATAAGCAAGCTGCTGATAGTGTTGACGATGTACGCGGGCAGGGTTGGTGTTCTAACTTTTGCAATGCTTCTTTTGCAAAAGCCAAAACCGGAAAAAATTAAATATCCGGAAGTTAAAGTAATTATCGGATAGGAGAAAAGCAATGGAGAAGAAAAAGAAACAGTATGTTGTATTGGGAATGGGGCGCTTCGGTATAAGCGTTGCTCGAACTTTGTATGGTTTGGGACACGATGTCTTAGGTGTTGACAAGGACGAAGAAATTATCCAGAGTTTGAGTAACGAACTGACTCACATCGTAGCCGCGGATGTTCTTGATGAAGAGACCTACAGAACTCTTGGTCTGCGCAATTTTGACGTTGCCGTTGTGGCTGTAAGGGATTTGGAACCTAGTATGATGTGTACTTTAATGTTGAAGGAATGTGGCATACCTTTTATCATTGCCAAAGCTTCAACTTCTTTGCATGGCCGCATGCTTGAGAAGATCGGTGCTGATAAAGTTATTTATCCGGAAAGAGACATGGGAATACGTGTGGGGCACAATCTGGCTGACAGTAATATTGTAGATTACATTGAATTGGTTGATAATTTGAGTATTATGGAAATTGAAGCTCCAAAATCAATGATTGGTAAAAGCCTTAGTGAGGTAGAACTGCGGCGCTTGTATAAGGTGACAGTTGTTGCCATAAGGCGTAATGGGGAGATGTTTGTAAACCCGAATCCCCAGTCGAAGATTCAGGAAAAAGATATTATGGTGATACTCGGCACGCATGATTGCGTAAAAGCATTGGAGACACGCATGTGAGAAAATTAATCAGCAGTGTAAATAATGAGCTTATAAAAGAAACCTGCGACTTGAAACTGAAAAAGTATCGCACAATTTGCGATGCTTTCATTGTCGAGGGCGCAAGGAGCACGGAAGAGATTATTACTTCAGGCTGGGAAGTTCTCAGAGTCTTTGTTGATATGTCAGCTGATTCGCAGCGCATAAGCACAATATTGACTGACTTGGAGGGCATGGGTATACCGGTCTTTGAGGTTACAAGTGATGTTATGCGTCGTTTAAGCGATACGGATGCGCCGCAGGGAATTCTTACAGTGGTCAGAAGGAAAATGTATGAATTGAACCATTTTAATCAAGGAGAAAATGGACTACTGTTGGTGCTGGATGAAATTCGGGATCCGGGAAACCTGGGAACTATAGTAAGAACGGCAGATGCAGCGGGTGTTAACGGTATTATCCTTTTGGAAGGATGCGCAGATTTGTTTTCACCTAAAGCAGTGCGCGCCACTATGGGTTCTCTTTTTCAT
>RZYP01000316.1 GCA_009930275.1 Negativicutes bacterium | reverse complement strand
GGGCATCCTCGACTATGTAGAGAAGAATATCCGCGTCGGCATGAGCACGGAAGATATCAACGTGATGGTGTATGATTACACTGTCGCCCATGGGGCAATTCCGGCGCCGCTGAATTTCATGGGTTTTCCCAAAAGCTGCTGCACTTCTGTCAATGAAGAAGTTTGCCACGGCATTCCGGATAAGAATGTAATTTTAAAAAGCGGTGATATCGTCAATGTCGATGTCTCCACTATTTATAAAGGCTACTATTCCGATGCCTCGCGTATGTTCATGCTTGGTAAGGTCGACAAGAAAAAGCAGGACTTGGTGGCTATCACCAAAGAATGCCTCAGGATAGGGATAGAGGCTGCTAAGCCTTGGAGCTTTTTGGGTGACATCGGCGCCGCCATCGGCAATTACGCGCATAAGCGCGGCTATTCCGTAGTGCGCGAGTTCGGCGGGCACGGCGTAGGGATAGATTTCCATGAGGAACCTTTTGTTTGTCACGTCGGCAAAAAAAATACCGGGATGCTGCTGGTGCCCGGCATGATTTTCACTATTGAACCGATGATTAACATGGGGAAAAAAGATATCTATGTTGATGCGGGCAATGAGTGGACTGCACTTACCATTGACGGTATGCCGTCAGCTCAATGGGAACATACTGTCTTAATAACAGAAAAAGGTGCGGTAAGTTTGACCTATTGATAAGAAATAACGCTTTGCAGTCAGGCAAAGCGTTATTATTATTTCCTATGTTTTTTTTGCCAAAAATCGCGGAATTTCTTGACCATAATTTTTGGGGGCAATTGTTCGGGCCAGAGCTCTTGTTTAGGGGAGTTGCGCATGGCTGCGGCCAGGTGGTCATAAACCTCGGGGCTTATTGCCGCAAGTGAGGCTATGTGTTCCTTAATTTCCTGCCGCTTGGTTTGTCCATCATTAGGACAGGGGTTTTTTAAGGGCCTAAGGCCAATTTCTTGAACGGCTGCTTTGATTTCGTTTTCACGGTAATAGAGAAGGGGCCGCAGGACGGTGAGGTCTGTACGCGAAAGCTCTGTTACCGGCAGGAAAGTGCGTAATTGACCGGAAGTCAGGACATTCATAAGAAAGGTCTCGACAGCATCGTCGTGATGATGAGCCAAGGCAATCTTGTTATAACCAAGCTCCCTTGCCTTGCGGTTAGTGGCAGCGCGTCTGAAATAGGCACAGGTGAAACAGGGGGTGTTGCCCTTATTTTGCCAAGCTTCCATCACATTGACCTGTTCGTGATAGTGTTCAAGGCCATATTGTGCGCAGAAGTCATGTAATTCCTGTTGGGGGAAGTTGCGGCTGAACATGGAGTCAACCGTATAACAGGCAAGCTCAAAAGGGATCGGCGAATATTTTTTTATTTCGGCTAAAGCCGCGGTTAAAAACATACTGTCTTTGCCGCCGGATAAACCGACCAGAATTTTGTCGCCGGCAGCAAGCATATCGAATTCAATTAAAGCGCGCCAAAGTTTGCTTAATAATTCAGTTGGTACATGGGGTTTATGACTCATTAAAAAGTACGTTACGCTCGCATTCTCGCGGCCTATGCGTAACTTTTCCTCCTTGTTTACTAATGTTGACTGCTTTCATTATCCCATAAAGTTACAAAAAAAGCATTAGATTGAAATCGACAAATCTGTTAAAATTATATCTGGACTTATTATTTAAAAATGAACGTGTGAGGAAAAAATGAACAAAATTTTAAACGGACTTAACAAAGAACAGGCGGAAGCAGTACAACATACGGAAGG
>RZYP01000076.1 GCA_009930275.1 Negativicutes bacterium | reverse complement strand
AACTTCAACTTCTGCGAGCTGGGTCCTCGTGGTACCGGTAAATCTCATGTCTATAAAGAGATCTCCCCGAACAGTATCTTGGTTTCCGGCGGACAAACCACGGTAGCAAATCTTTTCTACAACATGTCCAATAAGACAGTCGGTCTAGTCGGAATGTGGGACTGCGTCGCCTTCGATGAAGTGGCTGGGATCACCTTCAAAGATAAAGACGGTATCCAGATCATGAAAGACTATATGGCATCGGGCTCCTTCTCCAGAGGAAAAGAAGAAAAGAACGCTTCTGCTTCCATGGTCTTCGTCGGCAACATTAATCAAAGCGTTGACGTGCTATTAAAGACGTCTCATCTATTTGATCCGTTCCCAGAAGCCATGGCCTATGACAGCGCATTCTTCGACCGTATGCACTGCTATCTGCCAGGTTGGGAGATCCCGAAATATAGACCTGACTTCTTCACCAATGAATATGGCTTCATCACGGATTATCTCTCTGAGTTTTTAAGGGAGCTTAGAAAGACATCCTTTGCTGACGCATTGGATCAGTTCTATAAACTGGGAAATAACTTGAACCAGCGTGATGTGATTGCTGTTCGAAAAATGGTATCAGGCTTGATAAAGTTGATCCATCCCAACGGTAAATTCGAGAAAAAAGACGTCGAAGAGATCCTTCGTTTTGCACTGGAAAGCCGTCGCCGAGTGAAAGAACAGCTCAAGAAGATCGGTGGGATGGAATTTTATGATGTGAACTTCTCCTACATTGACAACGAAGACTTTACCGAGGAATTCGTTCCGGTACCAGAGCAAGGTGGCGGTAAGCTCATTCCTGAGGGGCTCCATAAACCGGGCCAGGTATATACGGTCGCCCGCGGCAAATCTGGGATGCTGGGTGTCTTTAAGCTTGAAACAGAAATGGTGACCGGCTCCGGAAAGTTTGAAAGAACTGGTATTGGATCGGATCGCGAAGCCAAAGAGTCCATCGATACAGCATACAGATATTTGAAAGCAAACAGTAAGAATGTCAGTGGCACCATCAGTACCTCAACCAAAGACTATCTAATGCACCTTCAAGACTTAAATGGCATCGGCATCACAAATCAGTTGTCCTTGACTGCCTTTATTGCATTGTGTTCAGCTGCGCTACACAAGCCAGTGATTAGCAGCCTAGCAGTCCTTGGGAACCTGAGCATCAGCGGAACAATTATAAAGGTTGAGGAACTAGCAAATGTGCTTCAAGTCTGCCTGGACAGTGGAGCTAAGAAAGTATTGCTACCAATTACTTCCGCAGCAGACATGGCTACCGTACCCCCGGAACTTATGGGCAAGTTCAATCTGATATTCTACCAGTCACCTGAAGATGCTGTGTTTAAGGCATTGGGGGTGGAGTAATGGAGGTGATCAAAATGAAAAATTCTGACGAAATACACGTGTGGGGCATACATACGATGGACGACAATCTCTTTCTTCAAGAAGAAATCATCGCTATTGGTTGGAAAGAGATGGGCGATTTAAGCAATCTCGAAAGCAATAGCAGACATTTAAAGAGCGGTATACCAGCACATATGCTGATGCTAAAAAGGGATCAATTGCAAATGGAGCTGGTATGCTGTATCGCTTTGTGAACGAAGTTCAAGTTGGTGATTATGTTGTTTTCCCATCAAAAATTGATCGTAAAATTAATATTGGAATTGTTGAAGGCGACTATACATATAACCCGAGTGCAGCTGAATATGTACAGCAAAGAAAAGTCAAATGGCTGAAGCATCTTCCGAGGACTGCTTTTTCTCAAGGTGCTTTATATGAAATCGGATCAGCCATGTCATTCTTCTCCGTGAAAAATTTTGCAGATGAATACTTGTCTGCTCTGGACAAAGGATTTTAAAAAACTCTCATAACATCTGATGAAGAGGATGAAAGTGTAGCAGCAACAGCTGAAGATATCATTGAAACAACGAAAGACTTCATACTAAAGGAACTTAGCAAGCATTTAAAAGGCTATGATTTTGAGTTATTTATCTCTGATCTTTTGAATGCTATGGGATATAGAACGACTGTCTCAGCCCATGGCGGTGATAGCGGAATAGATATAACGGCCTATAAAGATGAGTTGCCGCCGAGAATTTTGGTACAAGTAAAAAGCGCTGATGGTGATGTAAAAGAGACAACTATCCAATCCTTAAAGGGTGCTATGCGAGAGGGAGATTACGGTTTATTTGTCACGCTTTCAAATTACACCAAAAATGCTCAGAAATACCTGGATGGTACCCCAATTATCCGCGGAATTAACGGAACTGAATTGGTGGATTTGATCTTGAAATACTATGATCAGTTGAGTGAGAAACACCAGAAGCTGATACCTCTTAAAATGGTATACATTCCAATATCCCGAGTTGAGGATAGCTCGATATTATAAACAAGTTTAGTCAACGGAGGCCAAATAATGTTTGAAAACGGATCAACTTATCTTAAAATTGACTCTCACTTGCATACTCAATCGGACAAGGAATTCTCCTTTGATGGTCCAGATAACACATTTATCAACGATTATGTTGAAGCCCTTGTAAATAAGGATATTAAAGTCGGATTCATTACTAATCACAATAAATTCGAATTGAGTGAATTTAAAGCATTAAAAAGGCGTGCTCAAAAAGAGGATATATACTTGCTTCCTGGAGTAGAACTTTCGGTAAAAGAAGGCGCCAATGGGATTCACGTTCTTATTATCTTTAAATATGAAGACTGGATAGTTAATGGCAAAGATAGCATCAATATATTTTTAGATGCTGCATTCATAGGTGTTACAGGCAATAGGGGGAATGAAAATACAAGATGCAAATATGATTTAAATGGAATGTTTGCAGCTCTAGATGAATACAACGCTGATTATTTTATAATTCCAGCACATGTGGAGCAAAATTCTGGCCTTTTTAAAGAATGCGATGGCGGATTAATCAATACACTATCTCGTAATCCCCAGTTCAAGAATAAGGTTCTTGCGTTACAGAAAGTAAGGACAAGAGACAAGTATGCAAAATTTATTGAATGGACTGGGCTCGACATACCAAATATTGAAGGATCAGACCCAAAGAAGATTGGTTCTATTGGCAGTAATCTTAGCTACATCAAGATTGGAGAATATTCTTTCGATGCAATAAAATACGCACTGATTGCTAACACGGATAGGCTTTCGCCTAATATAATACTGAATAAACATGCGTATATCGAAAATATTACTGTTAAAGGTGGCAAACTTGACGGACAGTGCATTAGTTTATCCCCTCATTTGAACTGTCTTATCGGAATAAGAGGGAGTGGAAAATCTTCTGTTTTAGAAATCATTCGAAAGGTATTGGGAAAGTCCGCAACTTGTGATGACCGTTATAAGGATGATTTAGTAAATTACATAATCGGGTCTGGTGGAAAGGTTGAAATAGTAGCAAAAGATAAATTTAGCAATGTATACACTTTCTCTTATATAAATGGGGAACGTGTAAATATTTTTGACCAAACAGGCTCTTTAGTTAATGTTACTACTGACGCAATAATTTCAAGACCACTATATTTTGGGCAAAAAGACCTCTCCTTCACACAACCAGGATACGAGTTTGGTTTATTGAACAAACTTATTGGTGATAAAGTATCACCGTTTCTAATAAGTGTTCATGAAATTGAAAAGGAAATTGCTAAGAAAATCGAAGAATACACATCTCTATCTGAACATAGTGAGAAAATCCAACAGATCGAAGAGAGAAATGGTAATTTAAATCATTTCCTGAAAATATTTGAAGATCATGGAGTTGCTGAAAAACTTAAGAAACAATCATCTTACATTTTGGATCAGCAACAAATTACTAATATTATTAAGATTTCTGAACAGCTGGTTTCAGATAAAGCATTTAGTTCATTATTAACATCTACACTTGATGAAATATCCGCTTGTAAGTCATATGTTTCTGAATTTAACCAAGAGTTCTTTGATGGAATCAGAACCATTTTGAATTCTTTAGAAACGAATATCAGAGTTATAGCTGGAGCAAACTCTACCTTGAATGCTCCTTTACTTCAGCTAAAAGCAAAAGAAATAGAATTCAACGGCGTAACAGAGGGATTGAAGGATGAGTTCGCAGAAATTAGAAGAGAAATCCATCAACCAGACATTGATCCTGATAAATTCTTGGAATATAAACAGGAACTTGAGTCAAACAAAAAGGAAATTGACAGAATCAAAGGGTTGCTTGGCAAAAAAACTGAACTTCGAGGAAACATAATAAACCTATTGGATAAAAGGAATAGAAAGCTATTAGAGATTTATGAGATTTATAATGACGAAATAACTAAAATAAATGGAAGTCAAACCGAATTGAAGATTGATATCGAATTCAAAGGTGATAAAAGCAATTTCCTTTCGTCCCTAAAAACCGAGTTTAAAGGCACCGGACTCACTGATACAAAATATCGCATTATATCGGAAGAGTATTCCGATATCTGTGGATTTATTATTGATGTTGTTCTTGATAGCACTAAAAGTCAAACCAAAGAAATATTGACCAGTACTGAGTTAGGGAAAATTCTTATAAAAATTCAAGAGAACTCATATGAATTGATCTCAACTCGTACACAAGATAAAGTTTCAATTGAATATCATGGAAAATCACTCGAAAAACACTCAATTGGTCAACGGGCTTCCGCATTAATTCTTTTTATTCTTGCGCAAGAGATGAATGACTTAATTATAATCGATCAACCAGAAGATGACTTAGACAATCAAGTAATCTACAGCGAACTAATTCATAGAATAAAGAAGAGAAAAGCTGATATTCAATTTATTTTTGCCACTCATAATGCAAACATTCCGGTATTGGGTGATTCAGAAAAAATCACATCATGTGCGTACTCGGATGATCGTATCATTCTGGAGCAAGGAAATATTGACAAAAACGAAACTCAAAATGCAATTATAAGTATTATGGAGGGTGGGATAGAAGCGTTTGAGAAAAGAAAGAGAATTTATTCGGTTTGGAGATAATTGGCAAGCAATGCAAGTGTTTATACACTTGCGATTATTAAAAATCAATGTTGATTTTTAACATGCCTTTGGGAAATCTCCCAAACCCTTATGGAACAATTGTTAAGGCTAATATATTGAAAGAAGGTGTTTACTTGGATGAAATAAGCAAGATCAAATTTGTAAAAATAATATATTTTGATGAGCCATCAGCAACAGATTTAATATACATTACCAGTGGTGGCAAACTACAATCAACTTCAGAAGAGATTGTCACAAAAGCAACTAAACTTGCTGCTGATGCTGAAGCACGGGCCGAAGCAAAAATCCCTTTCTTCAATTTCTTCAAGGCACAAGTTGGAGTTGGCAGTGAATTTAGTGTCGGCCGTGAAGGGCAGAATGTTCTAAGCCATGTAATCACGAGCACTATGCTTACTGATTACTTGGATCTTGTACACGAAAATGATGATCTTATAACACAATTTACGAATTATTCAATTAAGCCCTATCCAGAATCTTTCTCATATTATAAAATCTTGACTCCATTTATGACAATGACTGAAGGTAAAGTTGATGTAGGTTCAGATATTAAATTAAATATTGCAATGATGGATCAAGCACTTGAGCAAGGGCGTGGATATTATGAAATGGTTGCAGAAAAAGACAGCGAGCGCTGTGTACTTCGATTCAATATAAAGGCATTTAGAAACAACTATTCAATTGCCGATCTTGTAAAAATGAAATTGGTTTATCACGCGATTTTGGTTGGCTCAGTTGATGAAGATGAACTTAAAATGGAAAATGAGTTTTCACAGAAGACGAGTGAATTAAGTGGTTATGAAATGACGGGTGATAAAAAAGAATCTGAGAAATTACAGGTTTATGATGTACTATTGGCAGGTATATGCAAATGATCAAAATATTCTATGGCCCCAAAAATGAATTTAAAAAGATACTGCCACCCAAGAAAAAACACACCTCAATAATTGAACTGGCTGTTTTAAGCGATCAAGCTCATAAAGCTGTTTCAGTAATAGTTCCTGGTCAAGAAAAAACGAAAAAGACCTATAAAAAACATGTTGCGTATCTTGTTGCAAACTCAGAAGATTACTCCGGTATCAGTGAAACAGGTATTCAAAGTATTTTATCTTTTTTGTCAGAGTTTAGCATAAAGGAAATGTACTTTCAGAATCCACCTCAGTATATCACTGATCAATTATCAAAAACAGGTAGAGACTACCAGATTCTCGAACATAAATATGCTAACATTTCGAATGATCACTTAAAAACTATTTATCATGATTTTGATGAGAATATTATTGGTCAAAATGCTGTAAAAAAGCAGCTCGTCGGAAGCCTTTATTCACTAGCCGCAGGTCGGCAGACTAAGCCAGTCGTTTTAATGTTTTATGGACCTTCTGGTGTCGGTAAAACCGAAACAGCAAAATACCTTAGTAAAGTAATAAATGAACAATTGCTGCGAAAACAATTCTCGATGTATCAAAGCAATGAATTTGCAGACTATGTTTTTGGAGCAAAACATAACCAGGGATCGCTCGCAAGAGATCTTCTTGATAGAGAATCAAATATAATTCTTTTCGATGAATTCGATAAACCAAACCCCATATTTTACAGTGCATTTTACCAAATGTTCGATGAGGGTATTTTTGAAGATAAAAATTACAGGGTTAATCTGCAACATTCAATTATTGTTTGCACTTCAAATTTTAAATCTGAGCATGAAATTAAGACCGTTTTGGGTGAACCTATATATGCACGATTCGATGACATAATTAAATTTGAAGATCTTTCAACAAGTGACAAAATTATTATTATCATTAGAGAATTTAGAGAGCAAGTAGGTCTATTGACATCAGAAGAAAAAAATATTGTTGATGAAGCTGGTGTTGAGGCATGGCTTATTTCTAAAGCAACTGATCTTACAAATGTTCGACACATTAAACGCGTTGTAAAGCAAGCAATATCATCAAATTTAATAAGAGCTCGGTTCGAGTCTTAAAAAGGGATGATCTAAACATCATCTACTTTGCGATACCTCACTGATAATTTTGATCGGCTTCAATATACTATCAATGTTTTCTTTTGCGACGAGACATGCTTGAAGTTCGGATTTAATTGACTTGTATTTTGAATTTAAAGCTTTCCTCCTGTTTAGACATTGATTGTAGTCCAGTTGCAATGTTCTGAAGCTAGGAACTTTGACATTAGATAACGAGTTAAAGGCTTTTTTCGCAGAATTATGAAGTAGAATGTCTTCTAGATTTGCTTCGAAAAATTTTTTGGTATATCCGGATTCACGATATGCAATGTATGTACCCTTCGTTTTCGTATAATTGATAATGTGCTTCTTCAGTTCCGTAATTTCGGTCATCCGTTTTTCAATTTGCTTGATCTGCTGTGACAGCTCGTGATATCGATCCGTCGCAGCTTTTGTTTTTTCAACCAGGGTTTCATAGTCGGTGATGTTATTCTCCGTCAGAAAGTTGATGGTCTGAGCCATCTGTTTCAGATTGAACACCTTCGCCCAGCGCTCATAACCAGAACCTTTACCAGCTTGAAGTTTGGCCTGGATATCCACCAGAAGATTGATCTTGTCCGGATTTTTTCGATAAGGTCTTTTGACTTTTGGAGTGTGGACGGTCTTTCCGAGTATTGCTGATTTCAGTTCATCTTCAGAATATCCTTCACCCAGGGATCGTAATCTGGTGAATTTTTGCTGACCACTGGTTTTGAAAGCGAGATGCTGCCCTTGTTTCACTTCATAGCCGGACTCCATCATGAGCTTCAGGAAAGTATCAAAATCTGCTGGCTTTTGTGCCATGACGGCATCAATGGTTTGCCTCAGCTTCTCCTGCCAGGAAAGTGGTTTTTTGTCGCCCAGCCACTTGCCGTAATGGGACGGTCCTTGCTTTGGAGCTTCGATGATCGAGAGTCCGTTCTCAAGGCAAAGCTTGTCGCTGATTTTGCGGATTGCTTCACTGGAACCAAGGAAATTTCTGAATTTCTGTGCATGGTCTATTGAAGTGGAATTGAAAATGATGTGGTTGTGGATATGGGCATGATCGGTATGGGTGGCGACGATAAATTGATACTTGCCCTTGGTAAAGCTCATGGCCAGCTCATAGCCGATCTCCTGTGCCTTCTCCGGGGTGATCTCTCCCGGCTTGAAGGACTGCCGGATCTGATAGAGCACGATGTCACTTTTCTTCTCTTCACTGCGTCCAATGTAGGTCTCGTATTCTTTCTTGCAAAGCAGCATCTCTCCAGCAGCGGTTTCTGGTTCACAGCCATAGGCTTTGACGAGCTGCCCGCTGTTGGTTTTATCAGGATTGATGGCATAGGAAAGTCGTTCATGTACCGTGTGGGCCACAGTCTGGCCTTTGATGACGTGCATGGGGATTAATCTCGTGGTTGCCACAGCGGACACCTCCTTCCAAAAGAAAAAGGCGCAGCAGATTGCTCCGCCGCGCCCGTCACAGGATTATACTTTCTTTTCTCAAATAGCTTTCAGAGAATCATTGAATACACCAAGCAGCTCAACCAGGAAGGCTGCGATCAGCGGCAGT
>RZYP01000315.1 GCA_009930275.1 Negativicutes bacterium | reverse complement strand
TACAAAAAAAGCGATGATACTTACCATCTCTTCCCAATGGTTACTGCAAATTCCACTCGCCTTTATACTTTCTAAGTTTCTCGGTTATGGCGTAACTGGCATCTGGCTCGCCTTCCCTCTTACAAATTTTATCATGGCTCTAATTTATCTTTCCGTTTTCCATAAAAGAAAGTGGCAAAATAAAAAAATAATCAATACTGAAGAAAAAATTGTTAACACGGTAATTAAGGAAAGGAGCTTAGAAGAAATAATCCGTGTCGAATAAATAAAACCGGCTCTTGCCGGTTTTATTATATTTTACAAATTTATATTTTATACTACAGATTCTTTTTTTAAATCCTAAATCGAGTTATTTTTTTATTGCGCAAAAAATAAAAAACTATACTAAGTGCTATAAAAAAGTATCCCCAAAAATAGAAAAAGTAATCCTCCCATCACAAAAACAGCTGAGCGCTATGCTTTTTATTTACTATTTTCTCGCTTCAAGTTCCCTCTTTCTATCTTCTAACATCCTTGTAATTCTATCAAGTTGAGGTTGACTAAATTGACCGACAGGAATCTTGTTTATATCCTCATTGGTAATTCCCAATCCAAACTCGCGCATAATTGCAAAAGCTTCCTCCGGGCGACCAAGATAATAGCGCTTCTTGCTGCGCGGCTCCACGTACCAGGCCTCACCATTAGTCTCTACTTGAATATAAATATGACCCAAGCCTGACGAAAGGATATTCGCGTCAAAAGGCGCACGACCAGAACCGTTAAGATTATACCCACCTAAAAGCTCTGTTCTATCATCATGGCCATCGCCATCTGAATCAGTCTTAAAAGGATTGCTAAGCAAGCCCTCTTCAAAGCGATCAGATAAGCCATCGCCATCACTATCCTTATCTAAAATTAACTTATCGTCTAACAGCCCTACTGGAATTTTAGACAACCTTTCGTTGGTAATACCTAGTCCAATTAAGCTCATTACCGAAAAAGCGTTATTCGGTGAACCAAGATAATAACGTCGCTTATCTTTAGCGCTCACATACCAGGCGCGCCCATGATCTTCTACTTGCAGCAATATTTGACCAGTTACCCGACGTAACATTTCCTCATCAGTACCAGCAAAATATTTACGCGCCGCTTCCATTACAGCCAGTGCATCCTCATCAAAGGGACCTTTATCTACTGGCGAAACAGTGCAGCTGCTCACACTTTGCGCTTGTTGCTCGCTTGTTAGATCGCAGGAGTCAGGCTCACGTTTAATTATCTCTCGGTATTTTTTACCAGCAACACAATCACCCCAGGCACCATACTCAACTACCTGACAATAAGCATTCCCACTAGACGAACAAGCTCTTTCCTGGGCTGCTTTCTGCACCTCTGAAAGAGTACAGGCGCTAGGCGTTGTGCTGATAATACTACGATACTGAGTGCCGTTAAAACAAGCGCTCCACTGACCATAGACAACCTCGCTACAAATAGTTGCGCTACCGCCGCCGCCACCGCCGCCGCCTGATGAGCCAATATAGCGAGTAAAGGAAACGGTATCTGATGAACTATTACCCGCTTGATCAGTTACTGTAAGGCGAGCGCTATAGTTACCATTTAAATTACCAGAAAGACGAGGATTTAAAATATTTACACCACCTGTGAAAGTAATTACTCCGCCTCGTGGTGCGCTTTCTTGACTCCAGAGATAGCTTAAATTACTTATACTTATATTATCACTAGCGCTAGCTCCCGGTGCAGTTGGGCTATTTACATTATCCGCGTAAG
>RZYP01000314.1 GCA_009930275.1 Negativicutes bacterium | reverse complement strand
AAAGCTGCCTGCCTCATCCTGCCGCTGGCGACAACCTTCATTGTTTTCAGCATCGTTATCCCTCCCGTCTGCCGTTTATCTTTTAGCCGGTACTATTTCTAACCAGTAATTATCTGGGTCGTTAATGAAATAAATACCCATTGCCGGGTTTTCATAGCAAATGCAGCCCATTTCTTCATGTTTAGCATGTGCCGCGGTGTAATCGTCAACTTCAAACGCTAAATGGAACTCATTCTCTCCGAGGTTGTAAGGTTCGGTCCGGTCACGAAGCCAGGTCAACTCCAAAAGATGCTCCGTCTTGCCGTCACCAAGATATATAAGGATAAAACTGCCGTCCGCAGCTTCCTTGCGACGTTTCTCTTTCAGGCCCAAAGCCTCCTCATAGAATTTTAAGCTTTTATCCAAGTCAAGAACATTGAAATTATTGTGTGCGAATTTGAACTGCATTACAATCTCCTCCTTATTTTAATGATTGAAGAACCATCATGCTAGCCATAACTACGCCTGCTGTAATCTTACCCAATATTGCCAAAAGCTGTGTTTTGAAAGCCAAGAGGGCTAAATTCCAAGCATCCGCTTTATTTTTGTTCTTGCCATATTCTAGCGCAAAGGCCATAATACAAGCTCCCAAAGCACCGCCCGCAACCGAACCAAAAAGCGGCAGGATGCCGGTACCGACAATAACGCCAATAATAGTCCCTAGTCCTATAAAGAAAACCGTAGTCCAGGAAACGTCCTTACGTTTTATACCCAAAAATGCCATAAAAAACTCCCAAATTTCGCCCGCGACAAAAACCAGGAACAAATATAGCAGAAATTCCTCATT
Source organism: Negativicutes bacterium (assembly GCA_009930275.1). Next base: position 941 of record RZYP01000314.1, on the reverse strand, counting down.
AAAGCGGGAAAAATCGTCATAAATCGCGAAGACTACTGCAGAGGCCATGAGCCAAACATTTCCCATCAGGCTTAAAAATGTCAAAAGCAGGCAAAACATAATTATCAGATATAAAACTATACTTGCAAGCCAATGTTCCATTGGTATAATCTCCTTGGTTTTCTTGCCATTTGTTTTAGTATTATAACATATTGCCGGCATAACTAAAACAATACCCTTACTTTAGCATTGCCAGTCTTGTAAGTTCAGTGTTAAAATTAAGTAAGATTTCAGGAGGTAATTATGAACTTTATTGAACCTTGGCTTCCCTCACTGGCGATATTTTTTGGGTTTATTGTTGTCCGTATAATCTATCGGTCGATCATTTTTAAGTTTCTCAGGCTTTTTGCCAAAAAACTGCCTTTCACAACCAATGAGGACATCGTTGGCGCGGCCAATCACCCGCTGCAGTTCCTTATATTGGTTCTGGCCCTTTATTTTGCATTGCTGGCCTCACCTTATTCTTTCGTCGCTTATTATCCGGTCATCCAGCATATAGTGCGTTCTTCCATACTTTTAACCGTGTTCTGGACGCTGTTCAACCTCGCATCTACTACCCACAATCTCCTTGTCACCCTGCTTTCCTCGCTCGGCATACAACTGGAAGAATCACTGGCTAATATAGTTTCTGCCTTTCTCCGCTTCTTCCTTGCCGCTGTTGCCCTCGCCATGATTGTTAGTGAATGGGGTTATGATATTAGCGGTTTTATCGCCGGTTTATCTTTAGGCGGCTTGGCGATTTCACTCGCCGCTAAAGACGCTTTGGCTAATGTCTTCGGCAGTATTGTCATCATCATGGATAAACCTTTTATGGCTGGCGATTGGATTTCTGCCAATGGTGTTGAAGGTACAGTAGAAAAGATATCCTTGCGCAGCACCAGCATCAGAACCTTTCCCCAGGC
>RZYP01000313.1 GCA_009930275.1 Negativicutes bacterium | reverse complement strand
TGCAGGGTTTTTATTTGCCTGCGCGGGTACACCCGCATTCATTTCTGACCCCTTCCCAAACCCTTCCCTCAGGGAAGGGCTTTGCAGCAGACAGCTGCTTATAAATCAACCCTGCAGTTTTTGCTGCAGGGTTTTTATTTAAAAGCCGTTTGCACGATTGATAAGGGAAACCTCGTCCCGCGGAGGGAGGTGTTTCCCGTTCAATGTATGTAACGGCGAAAAATTATTAAGTTCATAACCTTACTAGCACCCTGCTACGTATTACCTCATAAGCTTTCACCGGATCAAAATGCTTTTCCGGCAGGAGTAATCCCTTTGTGTCTTCAAGAAATTGAGGGTCCTGCATTTTTGCCTCCATATTCGCGAGGTATTCCTTTTTACCAGGGACAGCACCGACCACAAACTCCATATACTTTCTGTAACAGCTGATTATGTTGTCAACATTCACATCGGCGGTAGTGATGGCGTGATACAAGTCAAACAAGTCACGTCCTTTCTTCCTCTGGTATAATGCCCTTAGTTTGGTGCCCAGGAGTTCATCCAATTTGTATATGGTTATTTGGGCAGAGCCCGAATACCAGCTGTTATCTACCGAGAAGCTGCTGTGCGTAAGACCCAATACACTGAAATGCTCTCTGCAATTCATCTCCACCTTCAATCGGATGGGAACCACAGGGGCAAACTCAGATTCCATTCTGAAAACAAGGGTATTGTTGTTGGCCTTTTGCTTAATCACCGGAACACCCAGAAAAGATAGAGTATCCCGGATATGCTCAATGGTTTCTTTAATTGGTTCAGCATATATCTGTACCAAATCCAGATCCTCGCTATACCTGACTTGAGGATTGAGGTATAGTTTATGAAGAGCCGTTCCACCACGGAAGGCCAGATGAGAAGACAAATAAGCGTCATTGAACAATTCAATTAATGATCGGCTGATAATTAAGTCCTGCTCTACTTGAGGCATAGAGTTCCAGGGAGCGTAGGATCGCCACTGGTTTATCGCATATTCGGGGATCATTCGTCAATTTCAATTTGAGTGTTAACAACAATATTCCATCGTTTATTGTAATTTTCACTGGCGGGTTTGCTGATGCTTAATCTCGTCCTTTTACAGACAAGTCCAAATTCTTGCATCTTGTTGTACAATCCATCGGCAAGAGCGGTATACCCCAGTTCAACTTCTAATAAGTATCCAAGCCGTTGAAAGATGGAAAGTGGCGCATATTCAAAAAACAGTTTGGGCAATGTGCTTAAATCCATAACTTCTGCCAATTCATTGATGATTGAAGCCGCCCTGTTTATACCACCGATCTCCTTCTCAAACAGTATCAGGTCTATGGCAGTTAGTTCTGCGGAAGAGATTTTTATGGTACCTGTTTGAGAATTCTTAGTGATCAGAAATTCAGAGGGGAATTTTGCCCTTTGATTGAAAACAATTCGTATTCCTTTTTTTAATGAAGATCTAAGTTGAGGGGGAGAGATCATTACAAAAAAGACTTGCGGCTGTTGATGAGATGCCCCATAAAAAGTAGCTGCACTCAGGAGTGAAATATAATACGCTCTTCCAAGATATTTCATCAGCTGGTCTATATACATAACGGCAGGAAGCGTGCCCATATTGGAATATTGAAGGGGAACAATTACATAATAGCCATTCCAGACTGAAGCGATTCTTCCTTTTCCGGATAATCTGGACAGACTATTTCGTACAGCTCTTTTGTCAACAGACTTGAACGTATCAAAAACACTTTCAAGGGAAAAAGACAGTTCGC
>RZYP01000312.1 GCA_009930275.1 Negativicutes bacterium | reverse complement strand
ATCCTCCCTTTCGATCAACATCCGGCAACGCTGCAGGCTGTTCTATTCGATCAAATTAGGTTTTTTATCATTAACGATAATATTATAAACGTGAAAGGGCATGAATGAGAACATCCTGATATCTCAGCCCTATCCGGGATAAATATCTGCCGTTTATAATGCCGGACCGAAATAAAAATTATTAAAAATTAGTAATGACAACGTGACTATACCAATTTATAATGTCATTGTCTTGATACTTTGGGGAGGTGTCCTTTTATGAAAAAAATTGTTTTGTTTTTATTTTTTTCCCTTTTCCTCTTCCTTTTTGTCTCGCCCTATCCGGCATACGCGGGTAGCCCTGAGTATGACCAGGCTTACTCTGTCTACCAAAGCCAGGGAGCAGGGGCAGCTCTTCCGCTCTTCAAAAAAATAGTTGAAAGCAAACCTGACCCTGATGCGATGTGGATGCTCGGCTATATTTACAAGAACCAGTCTAACTTCGATACGATGTACGCCGAGAGCGCAAAGTGGTACAAGAGCTATCTGCAGTTCCCCTTTGTCAAAAAAGAATATGCAATGCAGGAATTGGGCGAAATGTATATGTCCGGGGGATATGGCGTGGAAAAGGACCTTGCTCAGGCAAGGTATTATTTTGAAAAACTCGTTGAATCGGGTTGGTCAAACAAGGATTGGTCGAAGTTCCCCTTAAATAACCTGACCATTGTCATAGGTCAGCAGATGGCCGGTTACACAAAGGATGACGCCGACTATGTCAAAGCAGGAAAGGCCCTTTCAAAAAACAAACCAAAGGATGCCGTTGCACCTCTTAAGCAGTCAGCGGAATACAAGAACCCAGACGCAATGGAAGTTTTGGGTATCATGTACAAATACGGCATAGGTGTCGAGCAGGACTATTTCGAAGCTGCTTCATGGTTCAGAAAGGCTGCGGAAAAAGAGCTTCCATATTCTATGCTCAACATGGGAAAACTCTATGAAAAGGGAAACGGCGTGACACAGGACGACACGATCGCGAGGGAATGGTATAAAAAATCCGCGCTCGCAGGAAATGAAGAGGCGAGGACGATACTTACCGAAAAGATGGTAAGGGATCCCCTGGTGCCAGAGACAGCCATTGAGATGATCGGAAATATGAGGTATGCAAAGGACGGGCTTCCCTGGGGAGAAGTCGTGAGCAAATTCATACTTAAACCAAAGTGGGAATATTACTACCATGATATGGAGGGGCACGTGGTAAAGCTGCGTGGATATTATGAAGACGCGCAAAAAGAAAAACACTCCATAGAAATAAAGTACTTTTTAAAATGCGAACCCAATATTGAGGACGGATCGAAGGCATTTTCGATCAAACGCCTCAGTTCGACCGTCAAGGACGAAAAGACAAAGGACGGCATCCCCGATTGGCTAGCCTACGAACTGGAATGACCTTTTAAGCAATTAAAGCATGATCTGAGCGCACAACATGGGCCGCCTCACTATGGGGACGGCCCATGTATTTTTAATGCTTCGGTATTATAATAAAGAGGTGAAATTCTATTCGGTCCTCAGCCTGCATACTTAAAAAGGAGGCGGTATCAATGGGTATTCTTGCTGCTGTGATGGTCCCGCATCCCCCGCTGATCGTTCCTGAGGTCGGCAGGGGTGAGGAAAAAAAAATAAATGATACGATAATAGGTTTTACAAAAGCAACGGAACTGATAGCGGAACTGGCCCCTCAAACTATCGTGATCTTTTCTCCGCACAGTGCCTATTATTCCGACTATTTTCATATTTCTCCGGGGAA
>RZYP01000311.1 GCA_009930275.1 Negativicutes bacterium | reverse complement strand
TGCTAAGGCACAAGATCTCATTGATGAAAGAGCCAAGATGAAGTGTAAGGGCGTGAAAAAGAACGTTTATCTTAATCGATATGCTTTAAGTGGCAAGATCGTCTGTGGAGAATGTGGTCGCAATTTTAGGAGAAAGACAAACTACTCAGCTGGTAGGAGTTACATTGCTTGGAGTTGCATCGGTCATATCGAAGACAAAGAGAGTTGCTCCATGTTGTTCTTGCGAGATGGGGAAATCAAAGCCACATTTACAACCATGATGAATAAACTTGCTTTCAGCAACAAGCTAATCCTAGAGCCACTTTTCAAATCAATTAGCCAAATCGATGAAGAAAGCGACCGTAAAAGAATGGACGCTATTGATAAGCGAATGGAGCAACTCATGGAAGAACGCAACACCCTTATTACACTGATGGCCAAAGGTTTCCTGGAGCCAGCTCTTTTTAATCAGGAACGAAATGTTTTAGATAGTGAGATGAAAAATCTTTCAACTGAAAAAACAAACCTTGTATCAAATTCCGCGAGTGGGGTTTTGCGAGCAAACGATATAAAGGACCTCATTGATTATGTGTCAGCAGAGAACTTTAAGGGTGACTACACGGAAGAAGTATTTGAAGAATTTGTAGAGAACATCATTGTAAATTCCAGGGATGAGCTGACATTCAATTTGAAATGCGGTCTTTCCCTGAAAGAAAAGGTGGTGAGATAAATGGCATATATTCCATATGGATATAAAATTCAAGATGGAGTGGTTACTGTCGATGAAAAGGCAGCAGGTCAAGTAAAGGTATTCTTTGAGAAATACATATCAGGACTTTCCCTTACAGTGGCTGGCGAACAGGCAGGTATTGAAAAGACACATTCTGTGATGGGGCGCATTTTGAAAAACGTCAACTACCTCGGAAATGATACGTATCCAGCAATTATTGATAAAGAGATATTTGATAAAGCTGAAGAAGTTAGAGATAAGCGTGCAAAGGATTTAGGACGAGTGGTAGAGCTTGCCGCTTTTACCTCTCCCCCTCCCAAAGAACGATTCAAAATGAAAAAGGCAGATAATAAGATGCCCGTGGATCCTTTTGAACTAGCAGAATACGTATACAGTCTGATAGAAAGCGAGGAATAAAGTGACAGAGAAAAATATAATGGTCATTCCTGCTCGTAAAAGAGTGGGAAGTACAGCCGCAAAAGAAAAGATAAAGAAACTTCGTGTTGCTGCCTATTGCCGTGTTTCTACAGAAACGGAAGAACAAAATTCTAGCTATGAGGTTCAAGTCGCACACTATACAGAGTTTATAAAGAAGAATACTGAGTGGGAGTTTGCTGGCATCTTTGCAGATGATGGTATCTCCGGTACGAACACCAAAAAGCGTGACGAATTTAATCGTATGATTGCAGAGTGTATGGAAGGTAATATCGACATGGTTATTACAAAATCCATCAGCCGATTTGCACGTAACACCCTAGACTGCCTTCAATACATTAGACAGCTCAAGGATAAAAACATATCCGTCTATTTTGAAAAAGAGAATATCAACACCATGGATGCCAAGGGCGAGGTTTTGCTGACTATTATGGCATCTTTGGCACAACAGGAAAGCCAGAGCCTTTCACAAAACGTTAAGCTTGGGCTACAGTACCGATATCAACAAGGAAAGGTGCAGGTCAACCATAAACGGTTTATGGGCTACACCAAAGATGAAGATGGAAATTTAATTATTGTCCCCGAAGAAGCTGAGATTATCAAACGCATCTACCGAGAATACCTTGAAGGTCAGAGTCT
>RZYP01000075.1 GCA_009930275.1 Negativicutes bacterium | reverse complement strand
AATCATTTTAGAGATATGATTTACCTTCAAAGTGCCGGTCTTGATCTACCCTACGTAACATTGGGATAGCTGATGACCCACACTAAATGACGAATGGCCGGATTTTATTAAAAAGAACCCCGAATGGGAGTTTGCAGGAATTTTCGCTGACGATGGAATAACAGGCACTAACACCAAAAAGCGTGAGGAGTTCAATCGCATGATTGATGAGGCAATGGCGGGCAAAATCGATATGATTGTTACCAAGTCCATCAGCCGATTCGCAAGAAATACCCTGGACTGCCTCAAGTATATCCGACAGCTTAAGGAAAAGAACATTCCCGTGTATTTCGAGAAAGAGAATATTAACACGATGGATGCCAAGGGCGAGGTTCTACTTACCATTATGGCGAGCCTTGCACAGCAGGAAAGCCAGTCACTTTCGCAGAATGTGAAGTTGGGTTTTCAGTATCGATATCAACAGGGACAGATGACTGTAAACCACAATCGTTTTCTTGGATTTACCAAGGATGAAAAGGGGCAGCTTATCATTGAACCCGATGAGGCTGTGGTGGTCAAACGCATTTACAGGGAGTACCTTGAAGGTGCAAGTTTGCAGCAGATAGGCAGAGGCTTGGAGGCTGATGGTATTTTGACGGGTGCCGGAAAGAAAAAGTGGCGTCCTGAAACCCTGCAGAAAATCCTAAAGAACGAAAAATACATCGGTGACGCACTTCTTCAGAAAACCTATACAGTGGATTTCTTGGAGAAAAAGCGTGTGCCGAATAACGGCATTGTTCCTCAGTATTATGTAGAGAACAGCCACGAAGCCATTATCCCCCGTGACCTTTATATGCAGGTGCAGGAAGAAATGATAAGACGTGTCAACCTTCACAGCGGGCAGGAACGAAAAAAGCGTGTTTACAGTAGCAAGTATGCACTTTCAAGTATCGTGTACTGCTCCAAGTGCGGTGACATTTACCGCAGAATCGCATGGAACAACAGAGGTAAACATTCCATCGTGTGGCGTTGCTGCACCAGGGTGGAACACGGTCCGGGAGCCTGCGCTGCCGATACGATACAGGAATCCGAACTTCAGAACCTTGTGGTAAGAGCCATCAACATGGCACTCTGCAAAAAGGATACCATGAGCGAAAACTTGCAGAAAAATGTCGAGGCGGTGCTTACCGGAGCAGACGGCATTCCGCTTGACGAAATTGACAGCCGTTTGGAACAGCTACAAAAGGAACTCCTAAAGGTAGCCAACGCCAAAGGAAACTACGATAGCATCGCAGATGAGATTTACCACCTTCGAGAAGTAAAGCAGAACGCCTTGGTGGACAATGCCGAGCGTGAAGGCGTGAAACAGCGAATCAGCGAAATGCAGCAGTTCCTTGCAGAGCAGACGCAAAATATCACCGAATATGATGAGCAGTTGGTTCGCAGACTGATTGAGAAAATAACGGTCTACGAAGAAAAGGTTACGGTGGAGTTCAAATCCGGCACAAGCGTGGACGTAAGAAGATAAAGAAATATTCCCTACAGTTAGCACCTTGCAGAAATGCAGGGTGTTTTCTGTCTAAAGGAGTTGTGAAAATTTGTCCGTGAGTATTGACAAATTTACTAATCGGTATTATAATATATAATGTTAAAGTGTAAATGGACGGAGGTTATTCGATGAGAAAAAGTATATCTTTTAATGTAGACGCAGATGTGTTTGATAAATTTAACATGGCGCTTAATCTTTCCGGTGAAACATCTGACGAGGCTGCAGATTCGTGCCTTCGTTGGTATATTGCCCAGGCTTTCGGAAATGTATCGAAGGAATATACACCGAGGGCAACAAGGGTATCTGATAGTGCAGATAAAGATTTTTACGGTAAGGCAATTCAACGCATACCAATGTGGGCGTTAAAGCCAAGCCAATATAATCATAAGATAATCAAAGCCTACTTTATGGCAGAACATATCGCAGGAGAAGCAACCCTGCTGATGATGGAGCGTTTGTGCAGTGATAAAGAACGCCCGGATTTGTATGTTCCTACTTTCAAAAATAACTATTCACAGATGAAACTGGACGGTCCTAAATCTCATGGTAAGGTTTTTGAGGATGACGGTGACCGAGTTTGGATCTGGGATGAAGTAGAAGAAACCCTTATGAAATATAAGAACAGTTTTTATGTAGAGGAGGCATAACGATGAGCGTTTTAATTGATAACAGCATTACGATTTATGAGGCTCTTGAGCATATCAAAGACGGAAAATATGTTATGCCAGCATTCCAAAGACAGTATGTATGGAGTATGGAACAGATTGAAAAACTGTGGGACTCCATTCTTTTGGATTATCCTATCGCCACTTTCCTGTTCTGGCACGTGGATGATGACAATGTGAGCTGGGACACCTATTTCTGTAATTTCCTGTCTGAGGTTACCTTTGATAGCAGAAAACAGGCTGACAGCGTAAATTATGAATTAAGCAATATCGATGTTAAGATGACCGATACGGCAGTTCTGGACGGGCAGCAGAGACTTACCTTTCTGTTTTTATCCCTTTTCGGACGTGCCTATATCAGACAAAAACACGCAAGAAAAAAGATTGTTGGCGGCACGGTTGTAAAATTGCTTATCGAACTGAATAAGCACAAACTGACCGTTGACGAGGAAGAATATAACAGTAAAAAATATGACATCAAGTTTACTGAGAAGGTAGGTAAACTGAGTCCTACACAATTTGAAATCCGTGAAATCCTCAGTGATAAATTCCGTGACGATACTACGAGAGAACAAGCCATTGAGTCAGCCATTTCTAATGTTCCGGCTGACAGCAAAGAGTATGCTCGTGATATCCTCAATAAACTGTATAACAAGATTTTTGTGGAAAAGTTAATCCGCTATACAGAAATCCAGGATATGAAACAAGACGATGCTCTGGAAATGTTCGTCCGTTTCAACAGTGGTGGTAAGGCTTTGAAAAAGCACGAAATTACGATGTCCATTTTGGAGGCATATTGGCCTAATGCAAAAACAGAGTTCGGAAGACTGCTCGTAGATTCCTATGTTGGATTCGGTTCTGATTTTATTGTTCGTTCTGCCCTTATGCTTTATGGTGATGTTGTAAAATCCAATATCAATAAGCAGATTGCAGAAGACCTCAAAAACAATTGGCAGGATTTTAAGAAGACCCTCAAGAACCTGGAATCAGTACTGAAAGACATGAAAATTGAGGTCAGCCGTTTTTCAAGTAGTTGGAACGTTCTGTTGCCTATTATTTATTTTATGTATTACAACCCGGACTATGCAAATAACCTGGACGGTATTAGAGCCTACTTGATTAGAGCGGTTCTGTTCACTTATTTCCAATCCGGTACCACAAGTAAGCTGCAGCAGATGAAGAGCAATATCAATGATAATGAATATGAAATCACGGTAGATATGCTTGAGCAGATGAATGACCTGCGTGTAACCGACGGCAAAATTGATGATATTATCAATTCCGAAAAAGGTAGCCGTGTTGCGGGTGAGGCACTCTACTTCCTGGGTCTTGATTGGATAAACAAAAACTTCAAGTATGAGCAAGACCATCTGCATCCTTATGACAGATTTGACAGTACAAAGCCGATTTCTGTATCTATGGATGATTGGCGCAGATGGCGTGGCAACAGAAACCGTCTGCCAAACCTTCAGCTGTTGGAAGGCAGAAGTAATGGTAGCAAGAATGCTATGCGCCTTGTGGACTACTATAACGATATGAATGATGAGCAGAAGGCAGTGTTTCACAAAGAGGCCCTTATACCAGATGGAGTTTCTCTCGAATTGGAAAATTTCGAAGAGTTCTACGAAAAACGTAAGGAACTGCTAACGGCAAAAATCCGTCAGTTATTAGGATAAAACAATCATAAATAGAATGGAGGTGTACCACAGTGGCTGATATGAAACAGATACACGATTTCGCTGTGAAATGGTGCGATAAGTTCAGAGACCAGAACATAAACTACATAGAACTCGTTGACCACTATATGGCTGACGATTGTGCTGCTCTTGGCTTTGAGATGGACTGTGGTCATGCCTTTTCAGAAAAATATGGTAATGCAGCAAATAATCATGAGGCTTTGGATAGGATTATTGATGATGTGACCGATATTACCTTGCTTGGCTCTGCAATCTATTCCCAATGGCGCTATTTCAATCATTGGGCATACACAGGTGCAGAAATTTTAGAACCACAAAATCGTGCCTGGTTTATTTTGGCGTTAAGCAGATTAGCTATGCTTTCCGGAGATAATCCGTTTATCTTCCAAGGAACCCTTAAAAAGATGCGTGTCATTTCTAACAATATTTGCTATGGTCCTATGCCAGAGCCGAATGAAGAAGTGGAACAGCATTTGACTATCAACAATGAAGGCCGTGTTTGGTTTTCTGGATATAATTTTGGTTGTGGCGGAGAACGATATGAGAAAGCCAGAAGTAAGAACTTCAAGATAGACAAAGATGCCACGGACAAGCTGTTTGATGCGATTGCAGCTTATTTTGGCAATGAGTATATGGAAGTTTTCGCTACAGATATTGGTGATTGGGTTATGGAACTGACCAATTCTGAAGGAATGACATACAAATTCAGAGGCTCTCTGTGTGCCGACTTCGACTATGAAGGTAAAGATTTATCCGACCTCGTCCGTGATACAGTGGGTATGGATGATTTGTATGTGTTTGATGGAAACTGCAAACCGGATGTGATAACAAAAGTCACCTTAGATTACCACAGGCTGACAAAAATTGAACCACGACACAAACCGGAAGATGCAGATTGGAAATTTGTAACCTGGGATTATACCGAGCATTTGGTTATCGACAGAGAAACGGAAACATTAGAGCATATTCAGAATATCGGTACAGGATGTAAGGTTTCACGTAAGTATGAAATCGAAGGCGGAATCGAGAGTCTGCTTGAGAATTTTGATGCAGAAGAGTTGTTTAGTCACATCGAAGGAAATCCCGATGATGTAATAGATACACCAAACGAAACCAAGGATTATACAATAACCATCGAGTATAAGAAAAATCCGAGCCGTACCATTGCGGGTAGCTACGATAAAAATGGTCTGCCGGAGGACTTCGCAGATTTTGCGGAAACGGTGTTTGACTTCATTCGTTTCTATGGTTTAGGAGAAATACTTGACCCATCAGTTTATGGCAAAGTAAAACGGCGCAAATCAGAATACATCTTTTGCAGCGTTACTTTTGATGAAGGTTACAAGAGTTATTATTATCTGACAGATGATGATAGCATTGAAATTGGTGACTTCGTGCTTGTGCCTGCAGGTAAGGATAACCATGAGGCGGTTGTAGAGGTAGTGAATATTGAGTATTTCAGTGAAGAAAATGTGCCTCTACCTATTGAAAAAACAAAGAGAATCATCCGTAAGTGTACGGACGAGGATTTCGACCCGCCTGTAGCGTAAGCGGAAAATTTGAATTTTCTTGATTGAAATAAGAAGTTATATAGAGTATAATAGTTCTAAATAGAACAAAGATAAGAGGGTAGTGTGAAAGAAAGTAGAGGGCAGCCAAAACTGGCGCACTTAAATAAGCTGTCAGCAACTGGCAACTTTTTATAGGTGTTTAATTCAGAAAAAATTAAGAAGCTTTTGGTTCTGGTGAAGGATATAATCCTTCTCTTTGTAATAGTTTCATTGCCTGTTTAATAGCTTTTGCTTTTTGTTTCTCAAGTAAAACTTCAGGCATATCAATTTTGTACAAATCGCTTGGATTCCATTCTTCACCAGTTGACAACATCTGGTATACGGCAGTCAAGATCATTCGAGCGATAGCAATAATGGCTCTTTTCTTGCCACGACGTTTCATAAGGAATTCATATTTCTTTTTGTAGTAAGGAGATTTGTTGGAGGTAACGGCTGCATGAGCACACTGTACTAATGCAGGTTTGAGGTAGACACCGGCACGTGTAACTCGAACAGATTTCTTCTTCCCAGCAGATTCGTTGCTGCCTGGGGTTAATCCAGCCCAGCAACATAAGCGTTTTGAGTTGCAGAATTGAGACATATCAATACCTATTTCGGAGATGATAGTGATTGCACTATCACGTTTAACACCCGGAATAGTCATTAGAAACTGGATAGCATTTTCATAATCAGGTTCAGAAGAAATTAAAGATTCTATTTCTCGGTCTACATCATTGATTTCAGCTGTGATATAATCCATATGTGCACGGACGAGGTGCATGCGATATTTTTGGGAATCAGTCATCTGATATCCTTCAATGGATTCAATCACTGCATCTTCTTTAGATTTGAGAGTCTTAAGAAGCTTGGAAGCTATTTCTTCATGATTGATAGAATTGCCAGACTGTTCAAGCAGATAGTCAATAATGGATGTGGATGACTTCCCAAAGATATCGGATACAACAGAATCTAAAGCGACATTACAAACAGTAAGCGCATTCTGATATCTATTCTTTTCACTGGAACGGCAGGAAACAAGCTTATAGCGGTACCTTGTAAATTCTCGTAAAATACGTATTTTTTTACAGGGAATGTAACTGCCTTTTACAAGTCCGAGACGGAACAAATCTCCAATCCAGTTAGAATCCTTTGTGTCATCCTTGTTACCTTTTACAGCCTTTACCCATTTAGGGTTTGCGATAGTAACATTGATTTCATCTTCCAAGAGATTAAATACAGGAATCCAGTATTTACCGGTAGATTCCATACAAATGTCATGACAGTTATTGTCAAGAAGCCATTGCTTGAACTCAAGAATTGAGTTGTTAAAGGTGGAAAAACGTTTCTTCTGATAAGAAGGTTCAATGCCACCAGTGGTAGTGATTATTGTGGCAACGAGAAAAGATTTGTGAACATCGACACCACAACAGGTTTTGTAGGTAACTTTCATAGTCAGACTCCTTTCTGAGATAAGATAAGAAGCCATTGACTGAACTGCCACACAATTTAACCAAGGCGTTAAAACAATTCTTAGTGTACGGTCTTATAGAGCCACTTATTTGTGCTTGAAAAGGCAGAACTTACACTGATTTATATGCTGTCTAAAACGAGAAAGAATTTACAACTCCTCCTCCCGTGCTTTGTAGTGTAGCTTCTTGAAGCTATTATCTCATGGAGTGAAGGTTTTGAAAATCTTTCATTACTATTTGTGCTGCGCCCGAAGGCGCGCGGAATGGAGATTTATATGAATTTTTGGGAAAATAGAAAAGTATTTACGGTATTGTATGACAGCAAAATAAAGGGAATATGCGAAAAGAATAAATTAACGCAAATGGAGTATGAAATTTTGATGTTTCTGTATCAGAATCCACACCACAATACTGCGACGGATATCGTAAATTCGAGGAGATTAACAAAATCACATGTGTCTTTGCTTTGAAATCACTAGAAGGAAAAGAGTACATAAATCGTTACTTTGAAACAAATAACAGTAAAACAATCTATATAGAATTAACACCTTTATCTGAACCGATAGTGAAAAAAGGGCTTCGGGTACAAAAGGACTTTTTAGAAAGTTTATTTGACGGTTTTTCAGAGGAAGAGAAGCAGATGTGTAATACATTTTTTGAGCGTATTTGTGAAAATGCGGAAAAAGAATTGCGGAACAAATAACAAAGATTTATTAGGAGATATGACATGAGCAAGTATTATGTGTCAGAGAAGATAAAAATTGAAACAGTAGGAAAGGAAATTGAGTTGTTGATATTTCGTCCTACAGTAAATGCAAAAGATAAAGCAAATACACCGGGAATTTTATGGATTCATGGCGGAGGCTATGTGACCGGAATGGCAAAAATGATATATATGTCAAGAGCGATGAATCTTGTTAAAAAGTATGGTGCAGTAGTTGTTACACCGGAATATCGACTTTCAAATGAAGCACCGTATCCTGCGGCACTACAGGATTGTTATGCTGCTTTGAAGTATTTAAAAGAACATGCGGAGGAGCTGGGTGTCAACAGTAGTCAGATTATGGTCGGTGGTGAAAGTGCCGGTGGTGGTCTTACAGCAGCTCTTTGTATGTATGCGAGGGACAAAGGCGAGGTAAATATCGCTTACCAGATGCCATTGTATCCGATGATGGATAATTTGTTGTTCGGCAAATTAAATGGTTCTCCATTCTTCACTTTATACGAAGCTATATTAGTCCAAATGTCAGAGGCCAAAGCATATTGTGGGAAGCTGTTTCTTCAAACTAAAATCCCCCACGCAAATTAACTGGGTGAGGGATGTAGTGTTATCCAAGTTCGGCGTCATTGACTGCCTGCATGACAATATCAGCAGTGATAAAATCACACTTTTTACTATCGCCAATGAGCATGGAAGAATTGCAGAACTTATTGATTAAACGAGGGATTCCATCCGCAGCATTTAGAACAGCTTCAATAGCAGCATCTTCAAAAACAGGCTGGTTACAACCGGCACCTTTTAGTTTTTCCAGAATATAAACTTTGCCTTCTTCTCGGGAGATGCCTTCCAGGTTGTAGTTCATAACGATTCTCTGACGTATGGGTTCATGAATACTGAGTCTGAGGGTGGAATTGAGCTGTGGAAGCCCAGCCAGCAAAATAACTGGCTATTCAACGTTTAGTGTGGGTAAATAAATAATTTAGAATACTTTACCGTGTAGAACTCTTAGTATATTATTCTCAATATATTAGGAGAATTAAGC
>RZYP01000310.1 GCA_009930275.1 Negativicutes bacterium | reverse complement strand
GAACAGCGTGCTCATATCAATGTAATATGCACGGGGGTGACTCAGGACCTGCATTACGCCTTTGCCTGAGCGACTATTGGCCTTTCCCCCCAAAAAAAACAAAGAACAGAAAAGGATACTGGAAATGATTGTTGTGGAAATCAGGGGTATCCTTGCACCTCTTCAGGATGAAAGATGTAGTCTTATTAAATACGGATCAAGGTCATTGAGGGTAGACAGGGAATAGAAGTTTTGCGGTAGGAGGATACCCTGATCCCAGACAAGAATGTTTGGGATCAGGGGCTACCTCACGCGATATCCCGTTCGGAATTCGCTTATTATAGCAACTCTAAAAACGAAAAATAATAAATGATTTTAGAGTGACTATAATCTTGCAATCGGCGCAATAGCGCAACGAAAGCACCTTATGAAATTAATATATCAAAAATAATAACCGTAAACAATAATACGAAAAACATTAAAAATAGCGACAAACTCAGCCATAGAGAGGATTTGCAGAAAAACGCGCCAAAATGCATACAATATTCAGAATAGTAAGATTATCAAATCAATCAAGTGGTTGCGTAAAATCGGAATACCACCACACCATCAGAGCTCACTGTGAGCTCTTGAAGTAGATTAATTATCTTTTGCGGGACGGTTTCTGTATTTGTACTGCATGGACTTTACACATAAGCTATGTTAGTCCCGAGCTCTACCGTATTCGTAAATATCCCCTTATGTTGTTAATCAAGAAGCGCCATCGCCGCGCGCTGTGTTTTCTCCTGAGGGCCAATATAATGCTGAGTGGTTCTTAAGTCAGCATGTGTTAAAGCATTTTGTATTTGTACCGCATCGGCTTTTTTTTCGGCCAACAGCATGGCGAAGCCGTGTCGGAGACTATAAGGTGAATACTTTTTTTCATCAATTCCGGCGCGGCGGAGAACACTTTTAAACTGTTTTTTTATTGAAGAAACGGGGAAGAGTTTATCGCCTGGCTTCGCATTTGGGTTCTTATCCTTCCAGTCCTTCAAAGCGTGGTACGGAGCTTCAGATAAATACAGCCAGCATGTCGTTTTTGCTTTTCTGTTATTGATGTGGCGGGCAAGAAACTTTTTTTCTTTCAAGTTAATATCCTTCCAGACAAGTCCCATTGCCGTTACAGGACGGGTTCCGGTATACATCATCAGTACTATCAGCGGGTATATGTATCCCATATCGCATTGCTTGTCGCCGATGAAATAGGTCTCTTTCGAGTGTTCGAGCGCTGCGTCGATTATTTTATTGCGGTCGTCTTCGGGGATCTCTTGGATCCTGGGTTCAATTCCTATCTCCGATAACTGCTTGTATTTTGGGTATTGATAGTCTTTTAATCGGTCATAATGTTCACTTGCCCAAAGGCACAGGTATTTCAACTCTCGTAATTTTCTGTTTATAGTGGAAGCCTTCTTGCCTGCCAGGGTCTCCTCCGCTTGATAATTTTCTATTTTAGCCTTGTCAATATTCGAAATGCGGACTTTGTACAAATCCTTGAGGGCCAAATAAGAACTGTGCGTACAGTTACGTCTGATCTGGGGCTGTCTCTTTTCCCAAGCACACCAGTTTTCGTATACCTCTTCAAGTGTAGGGACACCTGCGCTTCTGTTTCTCTTAATGGGATCAAGAGGGTTTCCTCCGGCAGCGTATTGTTTGATATACCTGCTGGCAATCTTGCGAATATTATCGAACTTTATATCTTCAACTTTGCCTATAGTCTTCTTTAATTGAACCTTGCCCTCATATTTTCTGCATCTTATAGCGTATGTTTTTTT
>RZYP01000309.1 GCA_009930275.1 Negativicutes bacterium | reverse complement strand
ACTGACGCTCATCTTTACATTTAACCTTATAAATATACCATTATTAAAAAATTAAAACACTTGTAAATTTGCCTATTATAAAAATATGTTAGTTGCTAACTCAACTTTCCCAGCAGCAAAACATGTTTCGAACCTTGAAAAATCCATATAGGTCACGCACATAATAGCAATTGGCACCTCAGATAACTTGGCAATGCGTTTAAGAATAACTCTGTCATCTTTTCCTGCAGCTTGTTTTTATTAGAAGGTTTTGTCTCTTTTAGTATCCCAATAAGTCTTGTAAGGAGAAGCAACAATGACTGAGAGAATCTTATGTCCTGTAGTTCCTGGCAGTAACTATAGAATAATTCTCCTATTGTCCTGTCGTCAGATTTGTTTCTCGCTTCAATGGACAGCATGGCATATCTCATGAAAACAATGGCAGTTGCTGCTGTCAGCATGTCGTAGCTTCTTCCCTGAAATTCTCTGGCCAAGGCAAGATTGGATTTGCATACCTTGAAAAAGACTTCTATGTCCCACCGTTTCCCGTATATTCTTATGATCTCTTCATCGGGAAGTAATGTGTCTGTAGAAAGCAGTGCCAGCCAGTCCTTAGATTTCTTCTCTTGTATGAATACGATTTTTGCATCAGTACATTCTTCCAACTGACAGTCTCTCTGTTCGCGTATTTTGACGCAGACAGATCCAACTATTTTGGAAGAACCACAGGGTTTATTGCAAATGCTGCCGTATATCGATTTTATGTC
Source organism: Negativicutes bacterium (assembly GCA_009930275.1). The sequence goes on along the minus strand of RZYP01000309.1, from coordinate 1,045 downwards.
CTGCCACTTGCCGTTGCAGAAATAGTGGATCTTCTCGGTTATCCGTACCATGCCTATTACATCCCGGTTTTCTCTTTTTACCCTTATTACTGTTTGGGGCAATGTAAACCAACTGTCGAAGAGCACGAATCTTGCAGGTATACTGCCTGTATTGCGAAGCATCTCAATAAGAACATCCGTTGCCGACATCCTTGCCTGCTGGCGTCTCTTATAGCCGTTGGTCCGTTTATCTGTCTCCTGGACCGGACAGAGCACATGTTCATCTTTGGGTGAGCTCAGAAGATTGAAATTAACAGGAAGAAATGTGTTGCCGTCAGACCATCCAAGGGTCAGCATACGAAATCCGCGGCAGTATCTATGGCTTGTATGGTCGAACACTCTTGAAAGCAGCTCTACTTTCTTGCTGCGCTGTCTGCTAAACAGGGAATCATCTGCTATAAGCACCGATTCTCTGTCGTTACCTGTCAAACGATCGATTTCTGAAATAAGCTGAGACATTACTTTATACAAGAGTTTTTCCCAGTTGAAATGCTCACTGTTGAGGAAACGGTATGCCGTGTTCTTCCTGAATGTCAGTAAAGCGTCATCCGACAACAGACTCCTATAGAGGTTCTTGCCTGTAAAAACAAGAGCAAACAGCTCTTTGAGTATCTGTGTGCAGCTGAATCCCGATTCTTTGTAAAAGTTTGAGCTTTTAAGCTGTTTGGATATATTTATTTTGGAAAAGAAATGGTCGACCGATGACTTAAAGACGTGGCGGTTATCATTTATATCTGCTATAATGCTTGTCATGGGAAAGCCTCCTTATTTGTTGGTATTACTTGATTTGTCGCTATTTCAATTATACCACTTAAGGGGCTTTCCTCTTGTTTTTATCGCGTGATCCTATATGTAGTTTTCAAGGTCCAAATCTCGCTTCTCATCTATTCTTGAGGTGGGAAAGTTGAGTTGCTAATTATAAAAAAATTAATTTGTTAACGTAACATTTTGGCCAGAGAACTATAAAAACGGGCAGAGCCTCAGCTTCCAAAGCTGAGGCTCTCAA
>RZYP01000308.1 GCA_009930275.1 Negativicutes bacterium | reverse complement strand
TGATGATGTTCTATCCACATCTAAAATCAGTGTCTTGCCCGGAAAGAATTTCGCTGTGCTTGTTTTACCCATTCCTGGAGCACCATAGATCAGGTACGTGCCGTGGGTTTTCTTGATTGTCTTTGCGCTGTTTATCTGCATTTAGTTTTCCTCCTCCAAAGTGATTGTTTCTCCTGTTTCGATGTTAGTGATGTAGCCATCATTTATGTGACTTACAGCAAGTTCGCCATCTGTTACTCTGGTGATGATGTACTGATATTCATCGTTCTGCATTTCTTTAAACATTTCTTTTTGCAAAGCCCAATTCAATTGTTCAAAGCCATTCAGTAAAATCAGTTTCAATTCCTTGCTTGTAGCTTTTGCCACCTTGATAGCCAGTCTCATTTTTGCACCGTCGGATAGATTTTTGATAGGAAGCCCATTAATTGTTACAATGCCATCTTCTATTCCCATTCCCTCAATTGGAGACTTTGCACTAGCTAAAAGCTGAGCAGGTAGGTTTCTGATATTTTCAATACTTGCGCTTAGTCTGTTTGCTTCCTTATCTTTATTTTCAAGCTGAACCTTGTAATCAGTGAGTTTGTCGAAAGTTCTCAGGAAGCTTTGTCCATACTCAATTTCCCTAGCTTTTTCTCTTAAATAAGTTGTATCTACCACTGAGTGTGAGGATAGATATTCGTTAGCTGCTTTCACTTTTTCATTTTCAGATTTTACTTTGTCTTCATAAGCTTCTATCAATTCAGCTTTTCTTCTTGTAAACTCAGCTACTAGATCCTCTAACTTACCCTTGTGGCTATCAGTAAAGCTTTCGATATTACTGTTAGCATTGGCTATTCTTTCATTTGCTTTTTCTATCAGATTATTTGTATTCTCAATTTTTGATATTTCATCAAAGATTTCATTGAGTTTTACATCCCGATAATCTTCGTCGTTATAATTTTCCGGAAGTTCTTTCTGAGCATCTTCGATGTTGTTTTTATATGCTTTTACATCAGCGTTGACCTGTCTTCTCATTTCCATGAAATATTTTTCAGCTTCATCACACACCACTAGTCCATGCTTTTCGTAGTCTATCTTTGGCACATCTCCTGTAAGCTTTTTAATGTCATCACTGCTTACTTTTATATCAATGAGTTTCAATAGATCTTCTGTCTGTTCCTTGTCTTTCTTTTTCAGCCAATCGATTGGAGCAAAATCATTTTCTCCAAAAAGATTGTTTAGATATGTTTGAGGTGAATTAGGCTTCATTCCATTTTGGGTTATCTTAAGAGTTGATTTATTGTCAGATTTTACCGTCCTGGTGACTTCAAGGTCTTCATCAAACTGAATAAATACCGTTCCTGTTCCCTCACCGTTCACGAACTTAGGTCTTACATCCTCGTTCTTTAACCCTTTCCGGATACTGTCAATGATTGATGTCTTTCCACTCTCACTCTGTCCGTCAATCAATGTGATTTTACCTATCTTGATTTCTTTTTCTTCAATTCCTAGACAATTTGTAAGTTTTACCATTTTTATCTGCATAACTCTATCTCCTCACTCATTCTGATATTTTCATGTTCAAGCTGTTCATTTCTCGTTTCGAGATAACTGTTCCTGTCTGACAGATATTTATGAGTTTCATGTTCGTCATAGATTTCTGCATCCAGTTTTGTGACCAGATCATCCGCTTCTCTTTCGGTGAGGATAATCATGCTGTGCTGTCCATGCCTGATTACAATGGTCTCTGCGATATTTGGTATCTCCACTCTGGTTACCTGTATTGCGCTTTTCTTCATATCTATTCCTCCCTCAAATATTCAA
>RZYP01000074.1 GCA_009930275.1 Negativicutes bacterium | reverse complement strand
TCGAGGCCGCTTCGCCGGTATTACGCGAGCTTGTCTTTGATTGCAAGCACTTTAAGCTATGGCGGCATAGCGGCAAGTCTCCGTTTAGTGTAGGAGAAAACGAAGAACCGCGGGTACTGGCAGCGATTAAGGGCGGAGGGTATATTAGCAGCGCGGGCGATAAATATTCTCTAGAAAAAGGTCAAGTAATGCTGTTGCCGGCGATAACGGGTAAATGTACTTTTGAGCCGCAAGAGGAATCTATAGTTCTGGAAATGGCTCTCCCGCAGAGAGCTAAACAGATAGGGAGCTTCTAAGGGGGTCAGGCAATTGAAAGCCATTAATACAGAGAGAATATTTGATGATAATCTGAGAGTTATATTGTCACAACTAAACAATGAAGGCGGATATGACTTGGTCATAGGTATTCCGTTTTTCCGGGAGTCACCGCATCTGCCGGAGTTATTGCAATTGGTAGACAAAATCTTACGCAAATTAATAGGAAAACGCTATCTGATTGTTTGTGCAGGCGACCAATATTGCAACGAAACCCTGTCTACAATACAGGGGCTGCAATTGGAAAATCCGCACATGGAATACTTGATGCCTGCTGAAATAAGCGGAAGAGGAATGAGCATCAGAACTTTTCTCGAAATAGCAAATGTCATGGAAGCAGACCTTATTGTTTTTAGTGCCAATATGGAGGCAGAGCAGGGAATAGGAATTAATGAGATATGGCTGGAACAATTACTTTCTCCTATCAGCGGTAATTACGATATGGTTTTTGGCAGCATGCCGCAGTATTTTGGTCTTAACAGCAGTGCGCCCTATTTCACTCTCCCGGTATTGGAAAGCATCTATGGTATACGGATCGGAAGTGCTTCAGGGGGGGTATATACTTTTGACCATAGCTTTGTTGAAGAATTGGCGGAAGAAGCCAAGTTTTGGAGCGGATTTATAGACGGCTACGGGTTTGATATCTGGGCAATTACACGAGCACTTGTCTGGGGAAAGATGATATGTGAAGTCCAATTGGGAGCAAAAACTATTCTGGCCGACCCCAAGAGGGCTAATTTAATATTTTTTGAAAATGCAATGATGTTATCCGAATGTATCAAGCGTGATCAGGATTTTTGGCTTAAAGAGCATTTGGTCATAAAAGTTCCTGATGTATTAGCAAGAAGAGAGAACGGGCCGTTGGAAATAGTGGAATTTCCTGTAGATATGCTTTTGGCTGAATTCAAGTGCCTCACGACAGAATTTGCCGGCGTATTGCAATCTGCCCTGCCTGTCGATATGGTTGAAGAGATAAAATGTTTAGCATCGACTGAGCCGGGAGCTTTTAGTATGCGGGACGAGCTTTGGGTTAAAGGCGTTTGCTGCCTGCTGACAGAATATGCCTTTGCCGAGGGAAAAGATAAGGAAAGCGGCGAGGCCTTATGGGCATTAGCGGCGCTCTATAACGGACGCGTAGCTAGTAATATCTTGCAGATTAATAATTTCAGAGAGATGGTGAAAGATTTTCCGGAAAGAGAACGGTATTCTCTCGCGATTCATAAAATAGGGTTAATTTGCAGGCAGATAACTGAGCAATTCTGGAAGCAGAGAGTGGAGATGAGCAAACGCTGGGTCTTGCAGGCAGAGAAATTCAAACCGGTACTTGTTCCTTTAGGGTATATGGAATATGTGCCGGGCAAGCCGGTTGTCGTTCCCAGAGAAATTAAAGGCAAGGATGAGCGGGTAGCTTATGTTGAAAGCGTCTTTAATTTACTGCGGCAAAAATATGAAAATAATTTCGAGAAATTCATTGTCAAAGGCTTGAAACTGCGCAAAGATTACAGCACTGCTGATGCAATTGGCGCAGTAAGTAATTTCATGGAAGAACTAGAAAGTGCCTTAAATGAGCTTTTGCCGGGCGATCTGACGACGAAAGAAGGCACAGAACAATTTGTTGAAAAACTTTTTTCAATTTTGCGTCAGGAAAAAATATTGGTCGTAAAGGATTTTATTTTGCGTGACTTACTTATCCATTATCCGCCGGTAAACTTGATGATTCCTTTAAAATACAGTAAGGTTTCCGATATGCTGGCCGTTATTGATGTTCGCGATGCAATGACCTATCTTGGCGTGGTTGAAGATAGATATATTTCGGATAATTATGTGGACAAAGTATTTTCTTTTATTCGTCCAAATAGTTTTGAAAAAATAAAAATAAAACCGGTAATTATCAGTAATAAGTTGCCCTTCTCAATATTGTGCCATCCCAATATATGTGAACTAAATTATGTTACAGGGCGTTTGACTGTGCGCAATACCGCAAGGGGTAAAGGAGGCAAGTATCCTAAAATAAGATATTTTACCGCAATTCTTCGCTGCCTCGCAAGCGCAAGACATTTTACTTCGTTTACTGAGCAGATTATAAGAGAACGTAAAAATATCGGCAGCAAGATTTTGAATGCTATGTCAAATTCGCGGGCCGGGGGAGATTTTTCTGCGAATAATCTTTTTGAGAATGTGCATCATCGTGAAATTGTAAAAATTATCAATAGCCTCGCGGGAAAAGTGGCGGCGGACGGAAATGCCAAATGTGCCCGTCTACTGCGACTTATGGCTGAAGGGCATGGTTTGTGCCAGGTTATGAAGGATGGCACCTTTTTGACTTGTACTGCCTGGAGCTGGGGATCTGCCAGTTTCAAAGGCGGTGAAGGAATACCGCGGGCAATGTATTCAAGTGTGGAAGCCCGCTGGTTTAACCATTGCTTCATTGAGAGTATGTATAGTGAATTAGGATACGGTCAGGATGAAATCATGCGCAGGGTTTACCGGTTTATTGAAAAAGGCAATGGAGAAAAGACTTTGCTCGATTCTTTGATGTCTGCCCCTCCAAAAGGCGTAGATGTAATTATCCAGGAAATTACAGAGGAACCTAGCAAACCATTCCAACGCTGCAATGATAAACCCTTGTTAGAGCCACTTGTCGGCAATGATTGGGAATCAAAATATGTGCTCAACCCGGGCGCTCTTAGGTTGCAGGATAAAGTTTATCTTTTTTATCGCGCAGTTGGTAAAGATGGGATATCAAGGATTGGGCTGGCAATTACAGATGGTTACCGTGTTTTGGAAAGATTGCCGGAACCGATTTTTTCACCGGTTTTGCCGCAGGAAGAAAAAGGATGCGAAGACCCGAGGATAGTTGTAATCGATAACAGAATTTTGATGATGTATACTGCTTATGATGGCAATATTGCGCAAATAGCTGTTGCTTCAATTAGAGTCAAAGATTTCCTGCAAAGAAGATTTGACCGCTGGCGGCGTGATGGGTTGCCTTTCGAAAACATCTGGGATAAGGACGGCATAATATTCCCGGAAAAAATCAAGGGAAAATATGTTTTATTTCATCGCATAGATCCCTCGATGTGGGCAGTCTATATTGATAAGCTGGGCAGTTACGAATCAGAAAGGCAGTATATAATTATGGGTCCGCGTCCGGGCAGAATATGGGATTCAAAAAAAATAGGCGCGGGTTCGCAGCCTATTAAAACCAAATATGGATGGCTATTAATTTATCATGGGGTTGATTACAGCTACATTTACCGTCTTGGCGTAATACTCGTAGATTTACAAGATCCGCATAAGGTGCTGTATCGTTCGCCCAATGCCGTTCTGGAGCCGGAGAAAGATTTTGAATTGGGCGAAAAAGGCGCGTGGGTTCCTAACGTGGTCTTCACTTGCGGAGCAGTGCCGGCAGCAGATAAGGATGTGCTTGATGATAATGATGAAGTATTGGTTTATTACGGTGCGGCGGATACAAGTATTGGCGTAGCTAAGGCTAAAGTGTCGGATTTGATTCCGGATAAATATCGCGTCATCAGCGCTAAGGAGTAGCTTCAGGAACAGTTTTTATTGAATGGAAGTCCGGTCCAAGTCCGCCTTTGAAAAGAATGGTTGTGAAAATGAGGGATAGGGTTGCTTCGGCCCCTTGATTGAGATTAACGCCGTCTGGCGTGAGAGCATCATAGCAACCACCTGTAACCGGGTCATAAAGCGGCATTTTATTGATATTTTCTCCGTGATACCACCGGTAGGCCAGCTTGATGAGATCAAGGTATTCATCTCGGCCCAAAGCGTGGTACGCTTCCCAGCAGGCGAAAGCTATGGAGGCGGCATCAACCGGTTGTTGGTCAAAACAAGCCGTTGGCCGGTTTCTGAAAGACCAGCCCTTGTTGCCGATAACATTCAGATATCCTTTGCTGAAAAGAATGTCTGTTAAAAAGCTCAGCGTATCATAGGCTGTCTGCAGGCAGCGTTTATTGCCGTTAAAGGAATAGACGCAGAAGAGTGATTGGGGTAGGCTGGCGTTGCAATAAGTCAAGTAATTCTCAAACCATTGCCAGTTTGAGCCTTTTGTCTGAGCGTAAAGGTTGAGCAGATGAACGGAGAGCCTATCAACAAGTTCCGGACGATCCTTTTCAAGCTCAGGGACTTGCGCTTTGCACAAGGCAATCAAAGTATTGGCAACAGCACGCGGAGAAGAAAAGCCGCGTGCTGTTTTTATGTTGTTTATTAAAATTATGCTGGCTCTTCTGCGGATATCGGGTTGCGGGGAAAGCGTGGCGGCACTGCAGGCCATCAAGGCTCTGCCGATGCTGTCTTCAGAATCAAAACGCGATGAATAACGCCCGTCGAGCAGAAAATTCGACCAGGTCTTATTTGTTAATTGGGACTTTTCAAGATAATCCAGATAAAGCCTTGCATAATCATCACGGCTATTATCTTCCATATGCAGACTGACCATGAGCGCACGGGCGTTATCGTCCAAAGTATAGCCGCTGCGCAAATCTGGGATTGATTTTTGCGAAAACTGCAGAAGGCCGTTTTCGTTGGTCATGGCGAGCAAGTGTCGGTAATCTGGCATAAATTGTACCTCTTTTAAGAATTTTTCTTGTAAGAATTGAGAATTTTGGCAAAAAAGTCGCTATATTTTTTGCCGACTGCCGGCCATACCAAAGTTTCGCCTAAAGTGAGAGCTTTGCTCTGCAAAGCGTTTTGCAGCTTCCGGTTTTCGAGAATTTGATTCATAAGGGTAGCCATTTCATGAGGCTCGTTCGTTTGTGCTAAGAGGCCGCGCCCCTCGGCAAGGACCTCCTGAGCATAAGCATAAGCAGTTGAAACAATAGCAAGACCGCAGCCAAGCGCGAAAGCCATTGTGCCGCTTACTGCCTGATCACGGTTGGGATAAGGGCTGAGATAAATATCTGTCATGTGCAGATATTCGCCTAGTTCGTCGTCTGTCAGAAATTTATTAACAAATTCTACATTATTATCCAAGCCTAAACTGCTTGTCAGTTCCCTTAGCATATTACGGTAGCTTTCACCCTCGCTTTTGATAAGATTGGGGTGAGTTTTTCCTAAAATCAAATATAGTGCAGAAGGATGGAGGGCGGCTACTTCAGCGAGAGCTTTTATACCCGTTTCCAAACCTTTGCCGGGGCCTATTAAGCCGAAGGTAGTTATTATTTGCCTGCCTTCGCAGCCATACTTTTTCTTCAAGTCTTCCTGATGATGTTGTTTGAATACGGGGACCCCGTGCGGTATTATGGTGATTAATTCACTGTGCGCATTATATAAGGTGTGCAGTAAATTTGCGGAACTGTTTGTCATACAGACAATTCCGGCCGCCATTTGACAGAGTCTATGCAGGATATATTGCTGCTGTTCCCTCGGCTTGGGCAGAACAGAGTGAGTTATGATGATAAAAGGCTTAGTCAGGTGCTGAGCGAAGTCCAGGACATAGTTGCCATCGGGACCGCCAAAAATCCCATATTCATGCTGTATCACAACAAGCTCAACATCAGAACGCGTATTGGCAAATTCCGCCGCACGGATATAATCGTTTCTGTTATGTTTATACATTTTGCATACGACTTCTTCCTGATAACTATAACCTTCTTCCTTGTCAGAAATCGCTATAATTTCAAATTTATGCCCTTGTGGCAGTAAGCTTTTGCGTAAATCTGTTGAAAAAGTCGCGATGCCGCATTCCTGGGGTAAATAGGTGCTGAGATTAAGAACAACCATTTCTTCACGCTCCTTTTTATAATAAATCAGCCCGGCCTTTTTCTTTAAGCATTTCCACTACTTGACGCATATCCTGGCCCTTTTCCCGCTTTGTTACAAATACAATTTCATTTGTTTCTATCACGAGCAGGTTATCAACATCATATAACACAACGGTTTTACTCTCTTGACCGATGAGACAGTCCTTGCTTTTCAGTGTAAGGATATCATTGCCGATACAGCAGTTGCCCTCGGCATCACTGGCAAATAAGCCTTTGAAGGATTCCCAGCTGCCGAGATCATGCCAATGAAAGTTGCTTTCTACGACGGCCATGACATTGCTTTTTTCAGAAATAGCGTTGTCCAGACTTATACTTGGCAGTTTGTCATACGCTTGAAGGTAAGGACCAGATCCCTTTAATATTTCAGCGAAAACTGCTGGGAGGTGGCGGGAATACTCATTGAGCAATGTTTTGACCTGGCCTATATAGATGCCGGAATTCCAAAGATAACGGCCGGAAGCTATATAGTTTTGCGCGGTGAGAACATCTGGTTTTTCGCAGAAAGAGCGTACCTTATAGACGTTGGGAAGTATTGTGCCTTGCTGTAAATCTTTTTCGATGTAGCCATAACCGGTTTCCGGTTGCGTCGGTGTAATACCAAGTGTTACTAACAGCCCCATGCCGGCGGTGGCAATAGCGCTGGCAATGCATTGAGAAAAAGCAGGTGTTTCGGGTATGTAGTGATCAGCGGGGAAAATGCCAATAATTTCGTTGATACTTTCCAAGTTAAGTGCAGAAAGGATTAAGCCGATGGCTGGAGCGGTGTTGCGGCCTTCGGGTTCGCTCAAGATTTCGACCATTGCGGAGTCGGGGCGTTTGTTTACCAAAGTCTTGGTGGCTTCTAGAATTGAGTCGTTGGTTATTATGATTACCTTAGTTGAGCCAATCCCGATAAGACGGGTAATTGTAGCATCCAGCATTGATTGTTCACCGACCAGGCGACAAAGTTGTTTGGGAAAACGGCAGCGGCTCCTAGGCCACAATCTGTTGCCTTTTCCGCCGGCCAGAATAACAGAAATCATCGAAATTCACACCTCCGTTCACTAAAATAACTTAAATATTCTAATAATAGTATAACATCTGCGTCCGGATGCGTAAAATGTGAAGCTATGATGACATATATATGAGATATTGCAGGAGAAAAATAGCAGACATAGAATAAAAAAGTTAGAATAGTTTGAATTTTCCAGGAAGAGTGGGAGGCGTTTCCATGTTGAAAAGGGTATTTAGGTTTTTGTTGATTGCTTTTTTTGTTTTAATACTGGGGCTATTTGAAGGAAATGTTGTCTCGGCGTCCCGGAAACCACTTGAGAAACCAATCAAAATCGTTGTTGATTCCTATCATTCGCATAATTATATAAATATACCTTCGGATGCAGATATGTATAACTACCATAACGTATATGGTTTTCGTCATTTGTTACGTTACCTGGAAAGCAGGGGAGCAACTGTTGACGAAATTACCAGCGGGCCACTGGCAAAGAAAACACTTGCTGACGCGGATATGCTGTTTATTAACCTGACCAGCATGGATATGCCGCCATTTCGAATGTCGGAAATCAAGGCCATCAAACAATATGTTGAAGGCGGCGGCGGGCTTTTAGTGGTTACCGATCATTCAAACTGCTACTATCATGCGTATAAGCTAACGCAGCTATTTGACGAGTTGGCTATGGACGTTACAACGGAAACGGCTTGCGATGTTGTTCCTCAGACTTTAGCAAATGGTAATGGCTGGATAGTTATTGACAGGTTTAAGCCGCATCCTGTTACGCAGGGCGTCAACGCTATCGCGATAATGACGGGCGGCTCGGTTGACGATCGCTACGGAGTGGCGTTCACTTCCGACCAAGCGTGGGGAGATCAGTGGATTGTTCATCCTTATGGCGAGGGGGATACGCCCGGTTTTTACGGCAACTGGGTCTTGGATCAAGGCGAAAGAACTGGCAAACTGGCTGTAATGTCAGCAAAAAATTACGGGCGAGGGCGGATAGTTGTGGTTGGTGACCAGAATATGTGGGGTGATGCCTTCTGCAACTATGCGGATAATTACAGGTTTTGGTTGAATTCCGTTGCCTGGCTAACGGGGGAAGCACAAATTGCCGATGCAAAAATATATGAGCAATGGCAGAAACCGAGTATTCTCGCCTATGAAAAATATTCCCAGGCAGTATGGGGCAATTGCGACGACGGCGGTCATTTCAATTTATTTGTTTTGCTGGGACGTAACTTCTGGACTTTTGCTTCCGATAATCTTGCGACTGAAGCCGACTTAATAATTTTTGCTCATGACAAGTATGCTTTGACTGAAGAAGATATAAAGAGACTGATAAAACATTTAAAAGCTAAACGTAACATTCTGGTTCTGAATCCTGCCTCAAATACGTCGGATAAGGCTCAGATGCTGATACATCTTAATGAAAGACTTGGCACTCCCGCTGTCAGCAGCGACGCAAGACAAATTTCCTATACTTGGGAAGGATACGGATCGCTTATTATGTTTAGCGGAAATGAAGAATTTATTAACAGTGCCATACTTCACCCCCAACAGCGCCCTGATGATAAGCAAAAAACTGATTTGGATTATCTTCTGTGGAGGATTAAAAGCAATATCCATTAACAGGATAGGGTTAAAAAGGCATGAATATTAACAAGACCGGCCACTTCAGATTGCAAAATCTGAAGT
>RZYP01000073.1 GCA_009930275.1 Negativicutes bacterium | reverse complement strand
CCTAGAAAATGCCTTGGGTTTAAGACACCCTATGAAGTTTTTTTAGAAGACGCCAATACCCAAGGACTGGGTGTTGCACTTTGAACTTGAAACCGCGATTTTTATAGGTGTACTGTTATTTTTTTATATATTCGTCAAAAAAGCTTTTTCTGTCGCCGATTCGCAGGATGATTTCGGTATCCGAGAAGTGCCTGCGATAAGCGACAGTATGGTCCTCACATCCACAATAATTCCTCCGGGACGCCCGGTGACCTCGTTTGCAGTTACTGCATGTCGGGGAGAATATGAGCCGTTGAGTTTTGTTCTAAGGCCGCGCACAAGTCTGAGCGGTGTTCAAATAAGTGTTGGCGATTTAGAAGGTGAGAACGGAAGTATCCCTTCCGATGCTGTTGATATTCGGGTTGTTAAATGCTGGTTTCAGGCGGGAACAAAAATTTATCAAACGAACAAACGCATTCTTGTTTCTGAACTGCTCTTGAAGGACGACAAACTTATCAGAGTGGACCAGAAAAATGGACATAATTATATGCGTCAGGTCAGCGCCACAGGTGAGGAATCATATGTCCTCATTAGTGGGGACGAAAGTATTGATATCTCAAATCTTAAGCCGTTAGATGCGCCTTCTCTTCGGCCAACTGACATTGACGCGGGAGAAAATAAACAGTTTTTTTTAACGGTCCGCGTCCCTGAAAGCGCATCAAGCGGCATTTATAAAGGTAAATTGCGATTAACTGCAGATAATGCATTTGTTCGTGAACTTCCAATTTCTCTGAATGTGCTTCCTTTTGACCTTGAAAAACCAGCGCTCCGCTATGGCTTGTATTATCGTGGGAAGCTTCCACCCTACACCCCGCTTCATCCGGAATTCAAAAGACTTAAAGACAATAAAGCCGTTGTAAATGATAGATGGAAACTTGAATTTCAGTATCGTTTAGAAATGGAAAATATGAAAGCACATGGTGTCGATTATCCGACCATGTATCAAAATGAATTACGATTATTATCGTCAGAGCTATTATTGAGACAAAAGGCTGGGCTTCCGATGGATGCACTTTACTCTTTAGGCGTCCAGACTGGTAACGCAACAGCGCATAAATCTTTAATGATTTTACGAAATAAGGTCCAGAGTTGGAAAGCTCAAGCTGCGCCATTTGGAGTTAATAATTTTTACGTTTACGGTAAGGATGAGGCAAAAGGTGAGGAATTGCTGTCTCAGCGGCATGCATGGATGGCGGTGAAAGATTCGGGTGGTAGAATATTTGCTGCAGTACCCAAGGGGGCTGCTGACTTGATAGGGGATTTGATCTGTACCGCAATTGTACCAGGTCCGCTTGATGAGAGGGAATCTGCCGCCTACCATAACTATGAAAAAAAAATTTTTTCTTACAGCAACCCTCAGGTGGGAGAAGAGACACCAGAAACATATCGTCGTAATTACGGTGTAAGTCTTTGGAAAACTGGCTATGATGGTGCCATGAATTATGCATATCAGCATGCGGCCAATCATGTTTGGAACGATTTTGACCATCAGAAATACCGTGACCATGTTTTTGCATATCCTACAATAGACGGGGTCATTGATACCCTTCAATTTGAAGGATTTCGTGAAGGCATTGACGATGCTCGTTACCTGGCGGCATTACAGCGAACAATCGAAGACGTTTGTGAAGAGAAACAAGATAAGGCTGTAAAAGCTCAAAAATGGTTGGATAGCATAGATGCTCAGCAAAATCTAAATAGCATACGCCGACAAATAATTGAATGGATAATGATTTTGAGGAAAGGTGTTGATTCTAAGTGACTTTTTTCGGATAAAACACTTGTCTCTGTGGTTTTACTTTGTTTCATGTTTCCGTATTGTGGGAATTACAATGAAAAAAATTAATGTTTTGTATTTGATTACAACATTGCGCCCTTACGGAGGGGCAGAAGTTGCGCTTGCCAACTTGATCCCTTATCTGGACGCCTCCACTCATAATATTTGGGTTGGAACAGTGTTTGCTCAAGAAGAGGAGGAAGTTAAAATTCAACTGCCATCTGATCAAATTCGTTATTTCAAATTTTCAAAGCGATACTATACAGACATTTATGGCTACAAACGACTAGTCGATTTTCTTCGGATAAATCGAATCGACGTTATTCATACTCATCTTTTCGCCGCTAACACGGTCGGTAGAATAGCCGGTAAATTTGCTGGTGTGCCCGTAATCATTTCTACTGAGCACAACACTTATGTGAATAGATCTCCATTATGTGTAATGATCGATAAGATATTAGCACGGATAACTTCAAAAATTGTTGCTGTTTCAAATTCTGTGCTTGATTTTTCGGCAAAACAGACAGCCATAAATAAATCAATTTATGAATATATACCTAATTGTGTCCCGTTAGATAAGATAAGTCCGATGAGCACCGATGCGCAGGTTGAAAAGAAACTTCAGTTTGGATTGAATCCGGAGACACAGATAGTTCTAAGTGTTGGACGCCTTACTGAACAGAAAGGATTTCCATATCTCTTTCGTGCTGCGCAAGAGGTTATCCAGTCTTGCCCAAATACTGCTTTTTTAGTGGTTGGTAAGGGTGAATTGAAAGAAGACTTTGAGCAGCAGATAAAGTCACTTGGTCTTGAAAAAAGCGTTCGGCTACTGGGATTTAGAAATGATATTTTTGACTTGATGCAGATCAGTACCATATTCGCTATGCCTTCGTTGTGGGAGGGATTGCCTGTAACGCTCATTGAAGCAGGAGCATGTCGCCTGCCAGTTGTTGCCACCAACGTCGGGGGTATAATGGAAGTTGTACAGGATGGCGAAAACGGCCTGATTATTCCGATGAAAGATGAGAAGGCCTTAGCTCGATGCCTTATTTCGCTTCTCTCTTCTCCCGAATTGTTACGACAGATGGCAGAAAAGGCTCGTCTGCGAGTAGAGCAGAGCTTTTCTGGGCCTGCCGTGGCTAGGCGGGTCGAAAATCTTTATAGTCAGTGTTTCTCATCACAATCCGTAGCCATGAACCGCTCGTAACTTTGATCATGCGCCAACTGATCAGTCGGATAAAAGACAAGACGGAATTTCTCCAATTTACTGCGGTTGTGAATCAGGGAGGGATCTCTCTGATAGGACTTTTGCGTACGCTCATCGTCGTTCGGCTTCTGAGTCCAGAGGATTATGGTGTTATTGGTATTACTCTAGCCGTTGGTAGTGCCTTTAGTATTTTTCAGAATTTGGGTTTGGGTGTAGGGGTGGCCAAAGAGGCGGCTCAAACTAGTGACCCACGGATGCTTCGGTTGGTTTCATTGGTGGTTCTTGGGGTGCGGTTCACGATGTTGCTTCCTTTACTCGCGCTACTCATCCTCATCGGCTCACCTCAGGCCGTAGCTACATATCAAATTCCGCAATTGCAGCAATACATCCTTTTCTATGCTGTATTTCTCTTCGTTAGTTCTCCAGGTGATATTCTCGGATACATACTGACTGGAACAAGCCGTTTTAGGTCCTATTTTTTGTTGAAATTTTTTAATGAGATCATTTTGACTGTAGCTGTTTGCCTATCTATTTGGAAATGGCAGGTAGCGGGGTATTTTGTTGGACAAGCGGTTGCTGGGGGTATTTATACACTGATCAGTGCATATGCTGTGTTGAAAACGATTGGTGGTCCGATTGAGCGAGTTTCTTTGTCTGAATTCAAGTTAATATTGCGTTCAGTATTCAAAACGAGTTTAAGTGTGTTTATTTCTAAACTCGCCAGAGGTTTTTCTTTACAAATTCCTGTATTGATTGCTGCAATATACATTCCGGTTAGCGCTGTTGGGTTGCTTAAATTTGGAATGCAGGCTGGTGGGTATTTCGCAACATTTCTTTCGGCAGTTCAGATTGTAACACTTCCTCGTATGACGAACATCCTTAAAGATCACGGACAAGAATATTTGTTTATAAAGTTTTCAGAAAATTATAGACGGCTCGCTTCTGCGATGGTTTGCATGATGATATGCGCAGTGATGTTGGCTCCTGAATTAGTATATCTTGTCGGTGGAGAGCGTTTTGCGCAGTCATATCATAGTTTTCAGTTGATCATAATATTTTATACACTGGTTATGCTTGCTGATAATATTTTTAGCGGAATTCATTTTCCTTTGAACCGGGAAGGCTCCTATGTGTGTTCGTACCTTATTTATTTTTGTGTTGCAGTCATCTGTTCATGTCTTTTTTTAACTTGGCTTAAAACACCTGAGTCAGGACTTTATGGAGTTTGCCTAGGAGCAATTATTCACTTTGGCATAGCTATATTTCAAACTAAAGAGTATAAGTTATTTTTCAAATCGATTGTAAAGATTGCAGTTCCTGTGTTATTTGTATTGATCATGACAATAGTTTGTGCAAATTCTGATTTGAATTTTGAGAGGTTTTGGTTTGGATTTTTTACAATTTTTTTGATTGTATTGTATACATTAAAAAATGATCCTAAGATTTTTCGAAAATAGTTTATCTTATGAAAACAAAAATTAAAATTTGTTACTATATATAATTTTTAATAAAATTATTATAAAAAAATAGTATCATTAATAATGACAAATAATTTATATAAAGAATCAATAACTCGAACAGGTTGTATTTTTTCATGGCAAAGTATATTTGTCATATTTTGCGTTGCGATTTTGATGATTGTATTGTTGTTTTCATGGAACGAAAATTGGTTTGATCTCTCGTCTTTTATGTTGATTTTTGTTTCCTGCATGATCGCTGGTTCGACGGCGATACTTGCTTTTCGATCAAGTCATTTATTTTCTTTATTTTTGGTAGGTTTTCTGCTTCGTGTGTTGCTTGCTATTGGCGTCTACTATTATTTGGCGAACTACTATGGCTTTCGGGGTTTTGAAGGAAACGATGACCTTTATTGGGATACTACCGCTAAGGCAATTCTTTCGGGTCGTATAGGCTGGGATCAAGCACTGCGGGAGTCTTTTTCTGCCGGTTTCAGTTTGCTTACCGCATTGATCTACAAGTTTGCCGGACTCAATCCACTTGGCCCACGGATAGTCAATTCGATGTTTGGAGCTTTGATTCCGATTGTCAGTTATTGGCTGACGTTGGAGCTATTCTATGATTTTAAGCTCGCTCGAAGGGTTGCTGTGTGGCTTGTTTTCCTGCCAGTGCTGCTTTTCTGGTCTACGGCGTTTCAAAAAGATATACTAATTTGTCTTTGTATGACCATTGGTGTTTATGCATGTATACGGCTTTATAAACGAAATATTAATATATGGTCACTTATAATGCTGTCCGCGTCAGTCATTTTAATGTCTCTTTTGCGGACTTTTGCCGTCTATATATTGATTTTAAGTGGCTTTTTTGCCGTTGTATATCGAGCTAAAAGAAGTGGATTCGTTTCTGGTGTGGCGGTTGCCATGCTGTTCGTGTTATTTTCCGTAGCCATAGGCGTCCTTCTTTCCAAAGTGATCGGAAGACATGAGACATTCGATCTCCAAGGGGAGCTGACAAACAGGGCTGCTTCCTTCGAGAAATCTTCGCAGAGGCTTGCAAGTGGCCAAGGAGTATCTTCACTTTTAACTGCGGCGCCTCGCCCTGTACGGTTGGTGATCGGTCCGGTTATAACAATTCTATCTCCGGTTCCGCCAGGCTTTGCCTGGAAAAGGAATTTTTCCTACAGCTATATGAGTCTGTTTCAGCCACTGCAACTATGGTTCTTCCCTTTTTTGGTGTTGGGGGGCATCCGGGCGATCAGGAGTTCACAGGCTAGGGTGGATGGCGTTCCATTGCTTCTTCCCGCGATCGTGATCGCCTTGATCGCCAATTCTTTCTATGCGGTAGGCCAGATTACCAAATATCGAATCATGATCGAGCCGTTACTGATTCTCATTGTGGTATGGGCGCATTATAGCTCGACTTCCGCAACCCGCAAGATCTGTCTAGTCGCCGCCGTGGGGACTGCGTTTCTGGCGCTTTTCGGGTATTTTGTTCTAAGGAGTTTCTTGTGATGCCATTTTCCACAAAAAAACGAGGGAAGAATAGATTACTAGTGATTGCAGGCGCGGTAGTTACACAAAATGCAAGCGGCGAGTTTGTTACCAAAAATCCCATGGCGGATTACCTGCATGAGCTTTCTGATACGTTTGGCGGGTGTACATGGGTTGCAAATCGCTACTCAGGGAGTGACTACGGCGGGCAATTAGACACAGGCCGAATTCGTGTCATTATTGTGGAGCGGGGATGGTTGGCAAGAATTTGGTCCTGGGCTTGTGTGGCGATGCTAGCTTTGCAGCACGATTACGTCATTTATTATCTCCCCAACCCCTATCTTCCAATTTTACCACTCATTAGAGCGTGCGCCCGCCGTTTGGCTGTTTACCTTGCTGGTGACTACGAGGTGAATATCAAATGGTACAGAGCTCAGCGTTGGCCTGGATGGGCAATACTCTTTCGTTGGTCGTTCGAAGCACCGATGCGGGCCGCAGATGTAGTTATTGCACGTGGCAGACGGCTGGCGAGAATGGCAACGCGCTTCAACGCCTGTGTGCATGAGACTGTCCCTTTAGGGCATATTAGTTTTAGCGATACCGGACTTGCTAGCCTTCGAGTGAATGACGTCGAGCACTGTGCTGCGAGGATTCTTTTCATCGGAAAGATCGTTCAGGCTAAAGGTGTAGGCGACCTTCTTGATGCGTTTGGCTTGCTGTTGGACAAACATCCCGGAAAAAATTTCTATCTCGATCTAGTGGGTGAGGGCGATGATCGGGCTAAATATGATGCAACTCTTGAGATGAGGGGATTGGCAGGGCGGGTGCGGTTCCATGGTTGGGTCAGCTCCAGCGAACAGATTAATGCGGTCTTTAGCCAAGCAGATTTGTTGGTTGTACCTTCTAAAGCGATCTACCCAGAAGGAGTGCCAAGAGTCATCGATGAAGCCATTATCCGAGGCGTTCCGGTTATAGCCACGCCTGCTGGAGGGATTGGGGATGAATTTTGTGACGATGAGATCCTGTTGGTGCGAGAGAGTGCGCCAGATGATCTTGCCATGGCAATGGAGCGAATACTTTTCGATCATGAGTTGAGAAACCATCACTTGGCCCAGGCCGCGAGCCGGGCTGAATTATTCAGGCGACATGGCTCAGCTGCTCAGCAACATGCAACGCTTCTCTTGGGTGAAAAGTAGTCTTGCTCGAGTTTGTGTAAAATTTTCGAATCAATAGCGACTGCCAAAAATTTTTGTTTGAAGGTGATCATGAAGGGTAAGCAGATTCTCATACTGACGAACAACGTGGCACCTTACCGCCACCCCCTTTTTTCCCTGGTGACTGACAAATTTAGCGAGCGGGGCGCGAGGGTTCAGATCTGGTTTATGAGGGAGCGGGAAGCAACCCGCTCATGGGATGTGAACCAGAGTGAAATGAGATACGAATACGAAATTCTTCCTGGGATGCATCTCGACTTGAAGAAGGTCAGGGAGATTCATTTTAATCCTTCACTATTGTGGAAACTTGTCCGCCTGCAACCGGATATTGTGATCATCGGCGGCTACAATTCCATCTCCAGTTGGATAGCGTTACTTTACTGCAGGCTGTTCCGCCGGAAAGTCATAATGTGGAACGGCAGTATATTAAATAGCAGCAAGTTTAACCACTCATCGATTAGAGCCTTAAAAAGATGTTTCGTCCGGTACTGTGACGCATTTATTTCCTACGGGACAAAGGCGAAGGAGTTTTTAGAATATTTTGGAGCAGATTCCTGTAAAATATTTGTCGGATGTAATGTTGGAGATGTCGAATATTACAGAAAAAATGCAGTGTTTGAATCGCGAAGAGTTCAAGTTACGACTATTAATTTGATATTTGTTGGGCAATTAATAAGAAGAAAAGGTATCTATAATCTACTCGAAGCTTTGGCTGTGACCAAGAGTTCTAATTGGCAACTATATGTTGTTGGAGACGGTCCAGAGGAATCTGATATAAAAATATTTTGCGAGGGAAAAGGACTTAGTGAAAAAGTGATTTTTATTGGATTCAAGCAAAAGCGAGAATTGTCAAATTTTTATAATATGGGTGATATTTTTGTACTCCCTTCCTTATCTGATCCATTTGGAATCGTGTATAGTGAGGCGCTAGCCAGTGGCCTTTTTGTAATTGCTTCAATTTATGCAGGAGCCAGTTACGATATTATAACTGATGGTTTGAATGGTTTTGTGATTGACCCTCATGACATCGAGGCTTTGGCTGCATGTATTGATAGGACGATTTCTATGATTCCACAGATGTCGTCAAAAAAAATGATATCGGATTCAGTTGTAAGTAAAATGGAACACTATGCACAACAATTTATTGAAGCGGCTGATTATGTGTTTGGAGTTTGCGAATGATCCTTGGTATTGATGCCTCAAATATTAGATCTGGCGGCGGTCTCACACATCTGAAAGAGCTTCTGTCTCACGCAACGCCTCAGGATTATGGATTTTCAAAAGTGATTGTTTGGAGTTGTCGAGCGACACTTGAACAATTGCCAGATGTTTCTTGGCTTGAAAAAAAACATGTTTCATTTTTAGATAGGAATTTAATAATAAGAATTTTGTGGCATTATTTCATTATGCCAAAAGTTGTAAATGTAAATTGTGATTTGCTTTTTGTCCCTGGTGGCAACTTTCACGGTTCAAAAGTCCCATTTGTCGCAATGTCTCAAAATTTACTCCCATTTGATGACGTAGAAAGAAAAAGATTTCGTTTTACGTGGACTGGAATACGTTTATTTTTATTAAAATACGGTCAACTAATATCTTTTAATAAAGCA
>RZYP01000072.1 GCA_009930275.1 Negativicutes bacterium | reverse complement strand
CCCAGAAGGGCAAAGAATGAATTCTTCAGCAGGACGGCAACGTTTTTGATGTGCTTCTCGGTTTTCCCGGAGGCCAGGAGATGATCCAGGTGCATCCTGGCAAGTCGCCCAAACGTAATTCCTGTTGGACCAGTCTTTCCAATCTCCTCCTCCGGTTCTGATGTTTCTGGAGCAACAATCGCGTTGCCCAGAACCATTCCCGCTTCAACGGTGCATTGACGTGCAGCTTGATCAAACTTTTCAGCTTGAACCTTCGCATCTTCTCCCCTTCCAAAAGACTTATCCCGCCTTTTCCCTTCCTCAAACCAGTATACAAGCCAACGTCCATCTCTTTGGTAAACTCCCATAAGACCTCCATCAGTATGAGTTTAAAAAAGAATGGGGCTGTTCAGCCCCAGATTTAAATTGTATGCATCAGGATTTCCTCGACTTCCTCTTCTTTTATGCCCAGATAACGCCGAGTAATTGCAGGTGAAGAATGATTGAGTCTCTTTGCGAGCACCTCCCAACTTGTTCCGTGTATTTTCCTTTGTTGGTAGCAAAACGTCTTTCTTAAGGTATGCGCTCCCACATGAGTTTTGATGTTGAGCTTTCTGCACCAATCTTTGATGTAGTTCATCACAGCATATGTTGTTAATGGAGCATTCTTTCCTTTTCGACTCTTGAACAGATAATTTTCTGGTGTTTTCGGAATATCATTCAGGTAATCCTCAAGTGCACTGTAAATTTCAGAGTTAATGATGATGACGTTGTCTTTTCCCGTCTTTTTCTCCTTGATTGAAATTCTTGATCCAACCTTGCACTCAAGCACGTCGCCTATTTTCAAGGCGAGAATGTCCTGTGCACGTAGTCCGGTGTTGATGCCTAAAATGAACAGCAATCGATCACGAGGATTGTCTTGTAACAACTTTTTGATACGTTTTATGTCTTTCTGTTCTGTGATAGCTTCAACTTTCATGTTTAATCTCCCAATTATTGTTTTCTAAAGAAAACCAAACGAAATCTAACATTCAAAACAAAGCTCAATCACCAAGCATATTTCTGGGACTTCTTATCCGCTTAATATCCTTGAAGATCGAGCTTGTATTTTATCGAATGTAAGTTTTTATGGAAAATCTTACATTTAAATTTTTATATCTTTAATGTTTTGTTGAAAATAACATGGCCACAACTTGCTCAATAAAGGAAAAGAAAAATGCCATGTTTTACCATGGCATGTTAAAGAAGACCACATTAGAGCTTTTCAAGAATGATTCGGTTCTCTTCAGAGTAGACAGAGAATTCATCATCTTCCTTGAATTCAACATCACCCAAATCGTAATTCTTAAGAATTAGCTTGATTGTTCCATACTTTGATACTTTCGCTTTGGAAGAACTGTTCATGTAAAGACCAGGAATTTCGTAAAATTGCTTGTCAGAGCTTATTAGCTTCAAAACGTACTGCTTCAAAGTTTGCTTGTGCTTGATGTCCAGAATCTTCATGATTTGAACGGCATTATTTCCGCCTTTAATAGCTTCACGGAGCTTTGCAGCATTGTACTTGCTTTCAATTCTCTTCTTCTTGGTCGTTTCTTCAGCTTTGGGTTCGCCCATGATATTTCTCCTTATATGTTGGTGTATTAAGGATAAATATCTGTATTTTGACCTCAAAAATGACAGCTTCGAAGCTGCTCCACCAATCTTGAAGAAGGCTTTTCGGAGAATTTGCACAGAAATGGCCCAGGACGGGATTTTATGGCGGCGGGCAGGTCAACTATCCAAATTTCATGTCGACGGGCTTTAGATTCGAAATATGGAGTTCGATTTTTTTCCAGGAACCTGGAAATTTTGGACACAAAAAAAGCTCCCTGATCACTCAGAGAGCTGCCGTTATTCAATTCTAACATGACAGCCGCCCATAATCTCCAGGAATAAGCATCCTTGGAAACCATGGGCATCGATAGAATGGTCTGTCACCAGCCCAAGCCCCGAATCACAGCCGGACAGGCGGTTTTCCCGCATCCGGCTATCCCGAAATAACAACCCCAAAACAATTTGTTCGAAAGAAAGAGTGAATATATGTCGAATTTAGTTTAAGCCCAAATTCAGGGGCATCTATAATTACAAAATTTTAATGTATATATTGTTTGTTCTAAAATACTTCTTCATTATCTTAATTGTCTATTTCTTACATTTATCTTTCCGAGGGTTGTTATTTCGGTGTACTCCTTACAAGTACTCAGCCACCCATTAAAAATGGGCTTCCCTTGGTCATTGTCGAATCCATTCAGAATCATCCAGCATATAATCGCTTGCATACATCCGTAAAAGGGATTGGTCTGAACCTTTTCCTGTGTGAATCAAAAATTCAACGATTTCGACTTGCCATGAGTCTCGTCTTATGTATGCGCCACCGTGATGTAGGCTAATTCCTCAGTCTCAGCCCTTCCCCCGTTATCGTTTCCTAGAACGGGTTGGCAGTTCTTCGCAAAAAAGAACTTGGTATTTTTTGACTTCCATTCGTTCAGATACGAATGGTCCGCACAACAGCGGCACTTGGACTGGATCAACTGCAAGGCACCCATGACAAATATACTGTCTGTGATGTTTGAAATTGTCTTTCAGATAATGTTTCTGGTCTTTTGATCAAACAAAACGCCAAAACTTCTCATTATATGAAAGAAATATCTGTATCAAACGAATGAAAACTCTTCTCTTGATCAAGAAATGAATGTCAAAATAATATAGATATTTTTGAATCAATCATTGATTTGTTCAGTATTGTCGCGATTCGCCTTCCCCTTTATCGCCAAAGGGTCTGGTTACTGGAACGGCACAAAATTTATTCAAAATCAAAAGAGTATGATTATCAACGAAACTTGAATTGAACTTTCACTTAGTCTTCGCAGGTGGCGCAGCTAAAGCAGCTAAATTTTCATGTATTTTTTTAATATTTTTCAAAGATAATAAATAAATAGCTTGTTTTTCACATTCGATGCCTGCTTCACCTGCGTTGACCATTGTAAAGGGGGAGAGGCTGGGGCCGATAATGACCAAGGGAAGGAAAAAATGGGATGCTCAAAGAAAAAGGGGCCATAAAGACCCCTTTTTTGGTAATTTTGATCAATCTTCAAGAATGTAGTCGATATAGTCTGCCGAATCATTAGATGTAATGCGTCGAATGGTGTACTTCCTGCCGTTGCTGCCGTTCGAGCCCGGAATAACCTCAAGATTTGCTTGTTCAAGGATATTTTTACAATCCTTCAAGTTTCTAGACAAAATTGAAGGGTTTGAATTCACCAAATCAGGATCTTCGGCTATATCCCTCAACTCATTTTGAAGTTCAAACATAGTTCCTTCCCAATATTCGTTGTTTTCCATGAATTTAATCACAAGAGAAGCAACAGGAAAGCTTTGTAATTTCAAAATACCTTTGTTTTTTAAGTTATTGGTCAAAGCTGTTTCGAATTGTACCCTGGTGAATCCGAGTGCTTGAGCGGCGGCAATGCCTATTCTCTGGAAATCTGCAAGTCTAATGTATTCAGAAACTTCGTTATCTCGATATGTTCTCAATGTTTCAACGGCAGCATCAAGAATTCCGCCAATGATCCTCGGCTTTTTATCCTCAAATGCCTTCATGAGCATTTCTTCAGGAATAGTTTTTCTAGCATTTTTGCTTTTTTCAATGACAATACACCGATCTAGAAGATCCGAAGCCGGATTGCCTAATGAGATTGAAGCAAGGATTATAGGCTTTTTGATGCTGAAGGTGAAGTCATCGTCATTAGTGTACTGTTTTCTTTTTGTGAAGTCTGTTCCAGTGAATGTTGCGCAGAGCAAGTCTGATATTTCAACGTTGATCTTGGTGAAGTTGTCGAAAAACGGAATAGCGTGATGGTCAATGACCTGGGCCATCTCGCTTGTATTCCTGTACATGAAGTTGCCCCTGGAAACGGGGTCGATCAGTTTCTTGAGACTCAGCGCCAGGGTTGTTTTTCCAGATCCTTTCTCTCCGACGAACCAGAGGTGAGGTCTGGGCAAGTTCGTAAACAGACTTGATACCAACCAAGTGCCGATCAGGATTTGCTCATCGATATTGTTTATGGAGAAGATTGAAAACAGCTCATCAAGACTTCCACCCGTTGCCGGATTTGGAATACTGGCTTGATGGGTAAACCGCTTGAAGATGAGTGGACTAGTCTGAGTAACACTCCATTCTGCTGGTGTAATTTTGATGATGTCATCACTGGTATTTTGTGTCTCAATGAAAATTTCATCACCAAGTCGAGCAATCCGATTATAAACCTCTGCTTGTTTGCAATTCTCTAGAGCATGTAGATGAAGAATCGGGATAAGATTTTTGATATCTGTCTGTTTCAAGACCTTGTGATATGTTTTTTGAAAAAATGTTTGCACGTAGGCAATGAAGTCTGTTGATTCAATTTGTCTCCATTTTTTCTTATTTTGAATTTCTACTTCGCAATACACATTTTTATTCTGATCATAGCAATAATTCATCTGCTGAATGATCGTGCAGACTGTATTGCTGTCTAACTTTGTGGAAGATCCGGGTGCCGGTGCCATAATCTGTGTCGGAATAGGCGTATTATTTGAGTTCATGATTATCCTTGGCTTGACTGCCTATAAATGGGGGGCCGGTGTTCGGCCCCCGGTTCGTTTGTGAGAAAAAATTCCCAGCAGTCTGGAAATTCCTTTCAAGGATCAGAAGACAATTCCATCTGAAATGTGGATATTGGTTACGATCTGACTCAAATCGTTATAATAGACGGCATTTGCCAGCTCGCGGGAGAGCCCGGCTTTCAGTCCGAGGAAATCATCCATGGTCAAGTCCAGGCGTGCCTTTGTGAATGATTCAAAAACATCCAGATACTTGTAGTCATAGCGGGAGATCGTCCCATTCCGTTTTTGATCGAGGTAGTCCGGGAAGTAGATGATATCAGTCTTGTTCTGTTCCTGCCGTTCAGGATTCCAAAACCTAACAACCCCGGTGGTTGAATCATCAAGCCAAGACTTTGAATCGCATGAATAGGCTGGACACCCAGCAAGCAAATCAAATTCCGTGATGCCGAACAGATGTACCTTCACTCCATAATTGTTAAGATAATATACGGTAGGAAACAAATTACTTGGATTCGTTCGGCCTTTACACTGCCCGATAGCAATGTATTCAGGGTTATGAGATAGATAGGCTTCAATTTCACTTTTTCTCAGGTTGTGAATCACTGGTGCCGCATCAATGTCGAGTTCTTCCATGTCTAGAAAATGTTCGTAATTCTTCTCGAATCCATCAGGGCCAAATTCGAAGTCTGGACTGAAGATAATTAGATAACGTTCTTTATACTTCGTGCAGTGTTCTTTGAATTTGTGCAAAAGTTGATCTGTTGTCATTCCAATATTCGAATTCAAGGCAGAAAATGCCCCGTTATCGAGAATGATTGTGCTGATGATTGATTCAAATTTCTTCAAGAATGACTCATATTGATTGGGCAAGATTGCCATGCTCACAAGGATATTCAGCCTGATTCCTTCGCATCTTGACATCAACTCGCGCATAAGCCTCTCTGAAGGCGATGATAAATATACTTTCATTTTGGTCTCCTGAAGCCCTCCCGATTTGTCGGGAGGGCTATTCTATGTTACTGCTTCAGTGTTTCTTTAGATGCTGCAAAGTTCTGGCGCAAAGCGGCCAGCGTATTGATAAGTGCATCAAGCTTTTCAAGGTCAAGATTGATCTTGGAAGGGGGGATGGTTAAAGCTTTAGACACGGTCTCACTCAGCTTTGTAATTTCTGCATTGACGTCCCGAATCTTTGGTTTATTGCTCTCGCTGATGGCTTCAATAGTGATTGGATTGTTGTATTCACTATCTTTGTCGATATACTGGCGATAATCTACGCCGCCATTTTTCATCTCGATCATCTTGTCGATATCCTTCTTGTCAATTGACCTGCCTTCTGCCAGTACAGACAAGATGTCGTTCATTGTAATTTCGTCGAGTCCAGCTTTTTTTATTCTATAGTGCAAGATCGCTGCTTCACATTTTTCAGTGAAGTCATGGGCCACGCCTGTTGCCATGGTTTGATTGTCAATAGCGTCAATTATATCCTTGATAGGGTCTTCGTCATGAATCATTCCCCTTTTTTCAATTACACCTGCGAGCTTTCCTAGTCTGTCAATTCCAAGATGAAGATATGATGCTACGTTATTAATTTGAGCAACTTTCATATATACAGCAAGCGTATTAGGGTGAATATGTTTATCGAATTTTTCGCGACGATAATCTACCCATGCTTTCTTGCCAAAGTTGTTCATAATCACATCTTTTTTGATTAAATTTACAATTATACCAAGCTGCAAACCGACCGTGGCGATAAATTTTTGAGCCTTAGTGATATTGAACTGCGTCTTGTTGTGAACATCGACAAATTTATTGTACTTTTCATCCATGCTCATCTTGGAAACAGACTCATATAGAAGATGCATGGCCATGACAGGAGTCACTTCCTTGGTCAGTGCTTCGTCAACGCTAGTAGGAATGCCGCCGATGCCGCCTGAACCTCCAATCATTACCTCCATGATTTCACGGTCGTTGTTGCGCAGTTCCCTTTCCAGTGCTTCCTTGAAAGGGTCAGTGTACGAAGAATGTGAGTCAGGATGAACGTGTGACTCTAATGAAGGCGCTTGACCTGGACCACCAGTGGCACCAGCAAAAGCGGATACATTGGGTTCAGTGACGACGATTGCAGACGATTCGGGACTCTTGGCAAAGGGATTGAGATTAGACATGGAAGACTCCTTTAGAAATAGGGTTTGAACAAGGGGCTGCTGGGAAGTCCATCAACCCGGCCGTTGAAAACCGTATTTCAGAAGTCGGCTTCTACTATCTCGCCAAGATTTCAGAAAAGATTTTGGCAGAACGAAAGGAGGGCAAAATCTTTATGCGGATTTGATTCCGAGGGGAGTAACTGTCAGATTTTGTATGCAATTTTTGGTTGCCTGGTAATATCCGGCAACCCTGGCTTTCCTTGTCAGAATTTCTTCCCATACTCCATCTGCCATCGAGTATTCCTCGATCTTGGCTTTCAGGGACGGATAGACTTCGAAAAATTCATGAGAATTCTGCTTGTCGTGTTCGGCGGCTTGGTCCCAAATCCAGAGCATGGCCAGTCTCATCACATCTGAGCTATTGATATGTTTGCCAGCAAGGCTAAGTTTGTAAACGGAGCTGAGTGTGTCGGTATCGATGTTTTGTTTTTCAAAAAGGCTATTCACTGCTTTATTGTTCAGGTGTAAGGCATGTGCCTCAAGTCCAATCCGAGATGGATCATTGAGTAGTGCTTCAGGTTTAATTTTTATATTATCGAATTTTTGATAGTCGAAGTAGAATAATGAGGGGTCTTCGTCTTCAATTGTGATGCTCCAATTTTTGTTTAATTTGCTGATTGCAGAGATATCTGCTATATCGTCAGTTGAAAACTTTACATCTTTTCCATTTAATATATCTTCAAAGGCATCATAAGAATTAAGTCCGAGCGAGTAATCTTTATATATTCTTCCAAATTTAATATCGTATCCGTTAGCCAAAAAGCCATATTTGAAAAAAATTAACCCTGCTTTTTTCCCATGATGCTTTTCAAGATATTTTCGAAATGGAGTGTTCTTCAAATCATCTTTTTCATCATGAGTTGATACATATTCTGTCATTTCATCTAGATATTCTTTTGACTGCATGTAGTCATATACGTCAATTTCTCTGAAATATTCATCATACTTGTTAATCGTGTCGCAGTATCGTCTGTATAATGTGTTTCGACGCATGTATTCCCAATACCAAAAGGCGACACGTTTGATGCGTTCAACGTCATCAATTTTCTCTTTGGTCTGTGAATTTTTCTGATTCATGCCCATGCCTTGCTCGTAGCAAGGGAAATAGGGGTTTGCCAAGTTGGCAAGCGTCAAATCAATGAGATTTGAATGAATTCGGAAATTCAGATCCAGAATTCACAGGAGTCTGTGAATTTGAGACGGCAAAAATAAGACCAAAAATGGCCAGTTTGATGAAACTGGCTGAAATTTTGACTAATTTTACGATTCCGGTGGGGTCGTGGGAGATTTTTGGTCTTTGTTGGATTCTGATTGGTCTAGGCGGCTAGCACCGCAAAGGAATTGTCTTGCTATTTCCACTGAAGGGGCTGTTTTTAGGTGTGGATGTCGGAAAATCGTAGGGTTTGACTTTTTACTTTACCACTTTGTCGGTAAAAATTGTCAAAAAACAAGTAAAAGATCCCACAATAATAGCTTTGTGAAGGCGAAGAATTTAGGCTGACGACAAAATCCCCCTAATGGGTGGGTAGTCTGGATTGCTCGTCGGTTTTTTTGGGGCATACAGGTTATGACTGTCCTTGGATTAGCTGTAGCGCCATTTCAGGTAATGTGTTGGCCTGGGCTAGTATGGCAGTCGCAGACTGCGTCAAGATCTGGCTTTTGACAAACTCGGTCATCTCTTTTGCCATGTCGGCGTCAGAGATACGAGATTCAGCGGCCTGAAGGTTCTCCGCCTGGATCTTAAGGTTGGTGATAGTGTTTTCAAGGCGGTTTTGGGTAGCTCCAAGGGATGCTCGGATTTTATCTTTCTTGGTGATTGCTTTGTCTATGAATGGTAATATTCTTTGTGAGTTTTGTTGTGTAAGAGTATTAATTTGATCTTCGCTTGTTAATTTATCTGTGTCGATGTTAGCGGGCACCCCTATGGAGCCAATCCGGGGGCACCCTTAAAGGAGCCACCTCATGGGCACCCCTAATGGGGCCACCTTGGTTTTGGGAGAGCGG
>RZYP01000307.1 GCA_009930275.1 Negativicutes bacterium | reverse complement strand
ACAACTGCTCTATTGTCTTCCAGGAGGGACAGGAGTTTGACAACCTTATTTCAGGAGAGCACGATAATCAGAGTCTTGAGTCCGTTCTGCAGTCACTTGAGTATATTTCAGGAATAAAATACAAGAAAAACAACCGTCATATACTTTTATATAAATAACTTACCAAAAAACAGATGCCTATGAATAAGACCTCAACTGCTTAATTATTTCTTATTTTATTCAAAAAGAGCAACCCTGTTCAGGGCTGCTCGGGATGATACTACAAAACAACCCTACTGTTTGCATCATACGGTTGTTTGTGGTAAATCAGTTTAACAATCTCACTAAAATCATTAAACTTTACAAAGTTATGAATAATCTGACAGGTGTAAACAAAAATCTTAAAAACATTATTCTGTTTTTTTCTTTTCTCTGTCTGAACCTTTTGTTGGTAACTCCTTCCTACGGTCAGAACGTTAAGGAAAAAAACATCACATTTTATGTTAAAAATGGGCAGTTGGTTGATGTCCTCAACAAAATCAGCCGGCAAACAAGTTTTAAATTTTTCTATGACCAGAGCACCTTACGCAAAGTCCCGTCAGTGACTATTGATGTAAAGGATGCCGGTATACAGGAGTTGCTGGATGTTATTACCGAACAAACGAAACTCTACTTTTACCGGACAGATAATACAATATCAATAAGCAGAACCCCACCGGTAATACAAAAGGCAATTACAGGCAATCAGAGTCAACAGGAAAAAGTAGTTACGGGAAAAATCACCGATGAAGCCGGTGATCCGGTTATTGGTGCCAACATTATTGAAAAAGATGTCGTAAGTAACGGAACAGTTACTGATATAGACGGCAATTTTTCGTTGAAGGTAAAATCAAATGCAACGATAACCATTTCTTACATAGGTTATGTGGAACAGGAGATACAAGTGGGGGACAGAAGTTTTTTCAGTATTATACTGAAAGAAGATACCAAAACCCTGGATGAGCTCGTAGTTGTCGGGTATGGGACACAGAAAAAACTCAATCTTACAGGTGCCGTCGCATCTGTTTCGGGCGATGTGTTGAGTGATAGGCCTATAGGCAATATTGCGCAGGGGTTGCAAGGGGTGATTCCCAATCTTAATATCACCTTTGCCAGCGGACAGCCATCGGCAGGTGCCGGGATCAATATCAGGGGCAACACATCATTAAACGGCGGGTCGGCCCTTGTGTTGATCGATGGCGTAGAGGGCGACCTCTCCCTGATTAACCCGCAGGATGTAGAGAATGTTTCCGTTTTGAAAGATGCCTCGTCAGCTGCTATCTATGGTGCCCGTGCCGCATTTGGTGTGATGCTGGTAACCACTAAGCAGGGACGTGAAAACCAGAAAATAAAGATCAATTATAATAATAACCTGGCATGGAGCACTCCGGCACGTTTGCCTGAGATGCCAAGAGCCGATGTATGGGCGAGAGCATGGAATGATGCATACGACAGTGAGTCGCCGGGCGACTATTATTTCAACGACCGTTTCCTGGCGGCACTGGATGCACACATTGCCGATCCTGAAAACAATCCCGCCATTCTTGTTGATACCGAAGGCATTCAAAGCCCTAACCATACACCCAACAACCCCGGGTGGGCCTATGTGGGTAATACGGATTGGATTCATGAGTTTTATAAGGATGCCGCATTTATGCAGCAGCATAATCTGAGCATTGCGGGTGGGTCGGACAAATCAAGCTATTACCTTTCGGGCGGTTTTAAAGATCAGGGAGGGATCTTTCGTTATGGGAATGATGACTATAAACGTTACAACCTCTCTTTTACCTTCGATACAAAGATGACCAACTGG
>RZYP01000306.1 GCA_009930275.1 Negativicutes bacterium | reverse complement strand
AGTAACTACCTCTTCCCATTGAAAACGGTGTGTTGTATGGGCACCCGATGCAGGGAAACTCACCCAACCTTAATGGCTCCTCACCGTACAACAAAATCAACGGGCAGCCACGGAATTCATTCTCGCGCACAATCTGCACTACTTCGTGCATCGCTGTAGTCATTATATCACCAACGAACTAAATTGAGAATGTAGACGTTCCCTGCTGGAATGGTATGGGTGAATTACCATAAATACACAATCTCCGCAAGGAACACCATGAAATAAATCAATAGGAAGTGGCGGGATGGATTCATGATAGTAGGCACACTCACCACAAGCCATTGAGTCATCTAAAAGTGGGCATGAAAAGAATGAAGTTTTGGCTTGTTGTAGAACATGGTCCATAGTGTAGTCTACACCTTTGGCAGCCACACTTCTTTGATAAGAGAGGCACATCTTTTGTTTACCTCCTTACTCAGTCGTTTCACATCCTCCTTGCTCAGACTAATCTCTGTAGTCAAGTAAAACTCTTTCATTACATCCTGATTCATTTCCTTCAAAATTTGCCCGAAGTCCTTCTCGGTCTGAACTATAAAGTGAGACAAAACATGCTCCAACCTGGTTTCATTGATAAAGTCAACTACCTCATTTATCGCCAGCTTCAGCTCTTCGGAAACTTCCTGAGGGATTACAGGCCTATCCTTTGCAGCTTTAGTCTCTGAAAACTCCTCGTTCACTTTCTTGAAGATGATACGCTCACCGGAAGGGAAGAAGTAAGGATGGTTGGGGGAGATCACCACACCCTCCATCATGTTGTCTTCCAGCGGAGGGAGATTGAATAGTGTTGAGGGGATTTTGGTTGGAATCTTTGAATCAAAATCGAACGCTTCTTTCATCGAACCATACTTCAGAAGAGGGACATGGTACATACCAACTTCTGCCATCTTTTCAAAAGCGGTTGACTTCGGCATGAATGCAGCACCCATGTTCATAAGGAATACTTTTATGTCAAAGCCAATGAAGAAGTTGTGAGGCGCATACTGCACACCTTTTTGAATTCTTGTACCAGTGGACTTTTTGTCATAATAACCACCAGCAAGTTCTCCGTAAATTGTAACTTGCATCACATCTTTCGTTTCCTTTTGGATGGAAGTAAAAAGGTCTCGTGCTTTAGCCATGAGATCTCCAGGCATGATTTCAACGATTCGGTGATACTGAGACTCGTTATCAAGAACCTGATTTCTGCTGGCAATACGAATACTATTTGCAGTAACAAGAAGAGATAAGTTGGAACCGTGGACCTTCTCGGTCACCACCCACAAGTCCATAGGAAGCGGCTGGCTGGTAAATTTCTCCTTATTTACGTTAATGATTTCATTGTATTTCTGAAATAATGTCATCTCTCTGCCTCCAATCCTTGAAAATCGTATACATTTCCAGCGGTAATAGCCAGAGTGCAAAACAGCCTGTTCTCCTGTGATGGGAGACTTACACAGTAATGGCATCTGACATGGCTACATGGGGGCATAGCAATGCTGTCAATTTGATGTGCTGAAAATTTGCACACAGTGTTTAAGTTTATCGCCACGTTCGGCATAAAAACTCGTTTCTTCAACGCTCTCAGTGAGTAATTCATCAAATCAGCCCCTCATGCGTGTATCTTGACGTATACCCCTCTATGTCTCCATCTTTCAGAGAAAGCACACAAATTCTTGAGTAATTGCCTGCTGCTCTAACAAAGTACGGACACTCTGATGTGGCACACGAATATCGGTCCCCCTGATACATACACGTATCGTATAGATAAATGTAAAGAGCAGGCCATCTAAAACGATTTCTCAACTGATCCA
>RZYP01000305.1 GCA_009930275.1 Negativicutes bacterium | reverse complement strand
ACAACTGCTCTATTGTCTTCCAGGAGGGACAGGAGTTTGACAACCTTATTTCAGGAGAGCACGATAATCAGAGTCTTGAGTCCGTTCTGCAGTCACTTGGGTATATCTCAGGGATCAAATACAAGAAAGAGAAGTATCATATACTCTTATATAAATAACGTACCTAAAAAAAGAGATGCCTATGAATAAAACCTCAACTGCTTAATTATTTTCTTATTTTATTAAAAAAGAGCAACCCTGTTCAGGGCTGCTCGGGATGATACTACAAAACGACCCTACTGTTTGCATCATATGGTTGTTTGTAGCAATCAGTTTAACAATCTCACTAAAATCATTAAACTTTACAAAGTTATGAATAATCTAACAGCTGTAAACAAAAATCTTAAAAACATTCTTTTGTTTTTTACTTTTTTGTGCCTGAGCGTTTTGTGTGTAAACCCATCTTATGGTCAGGACGTAAAGGAAAAAAACATTACCTTACGTGTGAACGACGGGCAGTTGGTTGATGTCCTTAACAAAATCAGCCGGCAAACAAGTTTCAAATTTTTCTATGATCAGAGCACATTACGCAGAGTACCTGCTGTAACTATTGATGTAAAGGATGTCGGCATACAGGAATTGTTGGATATCATTACTGCCCAAACGAAACTCTACTTTTACCGGACAGATAATACAATATCAATAAGCAGGACCCCACCCATTACCCAAAAGGCAATTAGAGACAATCAGAATCAACAAGAAATAATCGTTACGGGAAAAATCACCGATGAGGCTGGTGATCCGGTTATTGGTGCCAATATAATTGAAAAAGATCTCGTAAGTAACGGAACAGTTACGGATATAGACGGCAATTTTTCGCTGAAAGTAAAATCAAATTCAACGGTAACAGTCTCTTACATAGGTTATATGGAAGAGGAGATACGAGTGGGGGGCAGGAGTTTTCTCAGTATTGTACTGAAAGAGGATACCAAAGCCCTGGATGAGCTCGTAGTTGTCGGGTATGGGACACAGAAAAAACTCAATCTGACAGGTGCCGTCGCCTCTGTTTCTGGCGATATGCTGAGTGATAGGCCTATCGGCAATATTGCACAGGGGCTGCAAGGGGTCATACCCAACTTGAACATCACCTTTACAAGCGGACAGCCATCAGCAGGTGCCGGGATCAATATCAGGGGTAACACATCGTTAAACGGCGGGTCGGCTCTTGTGTTGATCGATGGCGTAGAAGGCGACCTCTCCCTGATTAACCCGCAGGACGTAGAGAATATTTCCGTTTTGAAAGATGCCTCGTCGGCTGCTATCTATGGCGCCCGTGCCGCATTTGGTGTGATGCTGGTAACTACTAAGCAGGGACGTGAAAACCAGAAAATAAAGATCAACTATAATAATAACCTAGCGTGGAGTACTCCGGCCCGTTTGCCGAAGATGCCGAGAGCCGATGTATGGGCGAGAGCATGGAATGACGCGTATGACAGTGAGTCGCCGGGCGACTATTATTTCAACGACCGTTTCCTGGCGGCTCTTGATGCACATATTGCCGATCCTGAAAATAATCCGGCTATCCTGGTGGATACCGAAGGTATTCAGAGCCCCAATTATACACCCAATAATCCCGGTTGGGCCTATGTTGGCAATACGGATTGGATTCATGAGTTTTATAAGGATGCCGCATTTATGCAGCAGCATAATCTCAGTATTTCAGGTGGTTCGGACAAATCAAGTTATTACCTTTCCGGCGGTTTTAAAGATCAGGGAGGGATCTTTCGTTATGGGAATGATGACTATAAACGTTACAACCTCTCTTTTACCTTCGATACAAAGATGACCAACTGG
>RZYP01000071.1 GCA_009930275.1 Negativicutes bacterium | reverse complement strand
GATATCGGTGGAGTGGAACGCCACGTCATCGATCTCTCTAACGAGCTGGCAGAGAGAGGTCACGATGTTATGGTCATATCCAACGGAGGCCAGATGCAAGGGCAACTCTCAGGCAAAGTCCTGCATCGTGATCTTCCTGTTCATAAAAAGAATCCTATTACTGCATGGCGCTGTTCGGGGGAAATATCATCATGGATCAGGCAGGAAGGATGGGAACTGATACACGCTCATTCAAGAGTCCCAGCATGGATAGCATGGCGGGCTTCTTCCAAAACAAAGATCCCGTGGATCTACACAGCCCATGCCTGCTACAGCCTGAATTATGGTTTGATACCACTGAAACATGCCGGGTTTGTGATATCAGTAAGCGAAACAGTCCAGGATCACATAAAAAGTTATCTACCAGTAAATTTTACTGTCATTCCTGTTGCGCTTCCTGAGCCTACGGTTAGATGGGATAGC
This sequence comes from Negativicutes bacterium, assembly GCA_009930275.1. The sequence goes on along the minus strand of RZYP01000071.1, from coordinate 8,445 downwards.
ACTTACAGAAGTAAAAACCGCTTTATATTTGTCGGACGCCTTACAAAGATAAAGGGTCTGGATACAGTCATTGAAGCATTGGGAAAATTAAGGGATGACAATTGGACGCTTGACGTTCTTGGAGACGGTTCTGAAAGGGAAGAACTTGAGAAACGTGCTGATGTTCTGGGACTCAATGATAAGATTATCTTTCATGGTTACTCTGAAGATGCAGACAGCTTAATGTCAATGTCATCGTGTCTCCTTTTCCCCTCACACTGCGAAGGATATGGACTTGTTCCAGCAAGGGCTGCCCAGATAGGCCTGCCAGTGATAGCGTCGAATATCCCGACGGTTTTAAAAATGGCAGGATCAAATAAGTATCTGGTCGATCCGGGAGACGTACAAGGCTGGCACAGTGCGATCTTTGATTTTATATCTACTGGAAGAGCTGTTGAAATTCCAGTTTCAAATATCCATTCATTCGAAAGAATGGTGGATTCTAACGAATCTATTTATACTGATTTACATTGTAAATAGATTTTATTGCTGAAGGCTTCAATCGAAAGGGAGGTTCTCATGGGGAATGAAAAGATAAGAATTTTGTTTCTTCGGTTTTCGTCCCTGGGGGATGTAATTTTAGCAAACTTTAACGCGAAGAAAATAAAACAAAAAAAACCTGACTGGCACTTAACGTGGCTGGTGGATTCGATGTACAAGGAGATAGTCGTATCTCAGCCGTGGGTCGATGATGTGATCGTCTGGGACAGAAAGAAAGATGGGAACCTTGGATTCATTAAAATAATAAAATTTATCAGATCTCAGGATTTTGATGTTCTTATTGATATGCACAACACTGACAGGAGCAGTTTGCTGTCATTTTTGTCCGGAATTCCTTCGAGATATTCTGAGCGGCGGAGGTCGCCCTTTGCCCACAATATACATTCATTTGAAACTATTATGGATGAAAGCGAAAAAATATACGAATGTCCTGCATATCTTGACCCTCCTGAAGGCAATAGAATTATGGATCTTTATTTTAAAGACGGTAAAGCAAAAAAACGATTGACACTCGCAATAGGCGCAAGTTATGAAAAGAAACGCTGGTCAATCAACAGATGGATTGAATTTATTAAGTTGGCCTTAGAAGCTAATTTTATTTTGTACCTTGTTGGAGACGGTGAGGATGAAATAAGAGGAGCCGGCGATATTATGGAGGCTGTAAAGTCAGATGATCTGGTGAATCTTGTCGGTAAATTGTCATTATCAGAGCTGGTTCAGTTAGTTAATGAAACTGACGCCACTATATCAGGAGACACGGGCATATTGCACATTGCGAGGGCACTTGGAAAAAATATAATTGGTCTTTTCGGTCCTAACCTTCTTTCAGATAATTATTTGAAGAGTTTGTCCAAGTCGATATACAGCATCTGTCCTGAGCTTGGGTGCGGAAACTGGCAATGTTCAAAACCATGTCTTGATACGATCCAAGCTTCTACAGTGCTTGAAAGCGTTATTGAAGTTACAGAAAGAGGTGGTATTAAATGAGATTTGTAGTTACAGGCGGAGCAGGTTTTATCGGCAGCTGCATAGTTCGTACATTGAACGATTTGGGACACAACGACATAATAATAGTCGATAATATAGCTTCCACTGAAAAATGGAAAAACATCAGAAACAAAAGTTTTTTTGACTACATACAAAAAGATAGATTTTTGGATGTTTTGCCCTCTATGAGAGATGTAACACATATCATACATATGGGAGCATGTTCGTCTACAACAGAGAAAAATTTTGATTACCTGTATTGGAATAACTTTGATTATTCAAGACGGCTCTGGGACTACTGCTCTAAGGAAGGGATCTCCTTTATTTATGCAAGCAGTGCCGCGACGTATGGTGACGGTGCTTTTGGCTTCAGCGACGATATCGGGATCAAAGGGCTTATTCCTCTGAATGCTTACGGATATTCAAAACAGATGTTTGACCTCTGGGCAGAAAAGCAAACAGACAAGCCCAAACAACATGTTGGCATGAAATTTTTTAACGTATACGGACCTAATGAGTATTTTAAGGGAGACATGGCAAGTGTGATATATCATGCATATCGCACGGTCAAACGTGATGGAAAAATACGGCTTTTCAAATCACACAGGGAAGAATGCCCAGACGGAGAGCAAAAAAGGGATTTCCTGTATGTCAAGGATTTGTGCAGGGTTATAAGGTTTTTTATCAACAGACCTGACTTAAGTGGTTTGTATAACCTGGGTACGGGGAAGGCTGAGACGTTTGATCAGCTTGCAGGGTCAGTATTTAATGCTTTAAACATGTCCCCTGTCATTGAATATATAGATATGCCCGAATCAATACGGGCAAAGTATCAATATTTTACAGAAGCTGATATCAATAAGCTTCGTTCGGTCGGATATGAAGAGGCGTTTCATGATCTTGAAAAAGGAACAGAAGATTATATTAATAATTATTTAGAGAAAGAATTTTTGATCTACTGATAAAAAATAATCAGAATGGTTCTTTCAATCATATAGGTACTTTTAGTGGAACTGATTTATAGCTTAGAAGACGATAAAATGGATCATAAATAACAAAGTAAAAACAGCGCAACAATAACCAAGTAACGAATTTTATAATGTGCAGATAAAGCTGGTGATTTTTTGATGAGTGTTGAAGGAATTCAGTTTTATGTCGGACAGTCTGACTTTTCAGCAGAAGAAAATATCAACAGGCTTTGTTCGGGTGGCTTTGATTCTTTCCATGTTGTAGTCATAGGTGATTACATGTTGGACAGGTACGTTTACGGAGAAGCAAAGAGGATTTCACCGGAAGCTCCCGTTCCGGTACTGGAATTTTCTGAAGAAAAACTGGCCCCAGGAGGAGCAGGAAATGTTTTAGCAAACCTTGCGGGGCTGGGACTTTCTGTAACTTCAATAGGAAGAACTGGCTATGACAGGTATGCCGATGATCTTCTTGGACTGCCCGCAATGACTTTTGCCGATACTTCCCACATGATTAGATCTGGCAGGACTATAGTAAAAACCAGAGTTATGGGAAGCAGGCGCCAGCAGATACTGAGGATCGATCAGGAAGAAATGATCACTCCTGATGAAAAAGAAATCGAAAATGTGCTGAGCTCACTCAAAGAATGCATCGCCAAAGGAGTAAACGGTGTTGTAATTTCTGATTATGGCAAGGGGTTCTGTTCTCCTGATCTGTGCCGTTCAGTAATCTCCCTATGCAAAAAACACGAGGTCCCGGTATTTGTTGACCCAAAAAACAAAGACTGGTCGCATTATTCAGGGGCCTTTTTAATTTCTCCAAACATGAGAGAACTTAGACTCGTTACTGGGATGGATATTAACAATGAAGATGAAGAAATAGTTAGATATGGAGTTGGATTGGCAGAGAAATACCATATAGAAAATTTACTGGTAACTCGTTCGGAAAAGGGTGCAACTTTAATAAACAATTTGGGATATGTCCACGAAAGAGTTACAACAAAGGCAGAAGTATATGATGTTTCAGGTGCCGGCGACACAATGATCGCTGTCGTCACGGCATTTTTTATTGCCGGGATCCCGCTGAAAGATGCAATTTCCGTTGCAAATATCGCATCGCAGATAGTGATAGGCAAAATAGGTACATATGCAATAAACGCGAAGACTCTTTTAAATGGAATTCAAAGAATAAAAATGACCGATAGTTATGAGATAGGTCGCAATTTCGGAAAAAGGCCTGTAAACAAATTAGTCAATTGGCAAGAGGCTAATGTAATATGCAGTAAATTAAGAAACGAAGATAAGAAAATAATTTTTACAAACGGGTGTTTTGACATTTTGCATTCAGGACATGTTGATCTATTGACGAGTGCAAGACATATGGGTGACTGTTTGGTAGTTGCTGTTAACTCTGATGACTCTGTACGAAGATTAAAAGGTCGAGAAAGGCCGGTCAACTCCAGTGAAGATAGGGTCAAAATCCTTTCAGCGCTTGAGGCTGTTGACTTTGTTGTAATATTTGAAGAAGATACCCCAGAGAGATTGCTCTCTCTGCTGCATCCGGACATAATTGTCAAAGGCGGAGATTACAACAAAGAGGATGTTTCCGGGCGTGAGCATGCTGGTGAAGTAGTAATTTTTCCGCTCAAAAAGGGTTTTTCAACAACTAGCATTATAAATAAGATCGGCATGAAAAATGAGAAAAAGTTCTAAGTTTATACTTTTAGACAGAGACGGCACTTTAATAGAGGAAAAGGACTATCTGCATGACCCAGATGATGTAAAAATCCTTCCAGGAGTTGTTGAAGGTCTTAAAAAGCTTGCAGATGAGGGATTTAAGTTTATTGTTCTGACCAATCAATCTGGAATAGGCCGTGGATATTTTGATTATCAGGATATGTATTCAGTAAATGCGAAGATATCATTGTCGCTTTTGAATGAAGGGGTGGAAATATTAAGGTTCTATTACTGTCCCCATGCACCAGAGGAAAATTGTGAGTGCAGAAAACCAAAACCGGGCATGGTGTATAATGCATGTTCCGAGTTAGGTTTACATATTGATGATGTATATTGTGTCATTGGTGATAAAAAAAGTGATATAGAGCTTGCAGAAAATATTGGCGTCAAATCAATATTGGTTTTGACCGGATATGGAAGGTCCAGCTTCAATGATGGGGTCTGCGCTTCGTATATTGCGAAGGATCTGGGAGATGCAGCAAAATTTATTCTCAACGATGTGAGGAAATCAGACATGCCAAATAAGATAATATTTTTAGATAACATTGCTGAACATAAAGATTTGCTTGATAGGCTGGATCACATCTACGTTCCAACATGCAAAGCTGCTCAGCTTATAGCTGACAGGCTCAGATCGGGAAAAAGGATATTTTTATGCGGCAACGGTGGTTCTGCGGCAGATGCTCAGCATATGGCAGCCGAACTTTCCGGACGTTTTCTGAGAGAAAGAAAAGCGCTTGATGCAATTGCTCTGAGCTGCAACTCTTCAGCTATCACTGCGATTGGGAATGATTTCTCTTTTGAAGATATTTTTGTCAGGCAGATTGAAGCACATGGTCGGGATGGCGATGTCCTCGTGGCAATATCGACAAGCGGAAACAGCATAAACATATTAAAAGCAGTAGTAAAAGCCAATGAAATGGGCCTTGTTACGATAGCACTAACGGGAGAGGGCGGCGGCGAAGTAGGAAAAATAGCAAATATGCTTATTGATGTGCCTGCTTCTTCAACGCCAAGAATACAGGAGATGCACCTCCTTATCGAACACACTATTTGCGAAATGATCGAAAACTTGATTTGTGACGGCGATAAAGAATGAGCATCCAATCAGAAGCGGAAAAACGTTTTTCGCTTCCCACGTACGAAACCTTCGCATTCTGGGTGTATGTATTGGGAGTTGCCATGACAGCATTAGGCCCGATAGCCCATTATATCGGCTGGACTTTTGCGTTGATCAGTCTTGTCTACGGCAGGATCAGGTATAAAACTCCACTTTCAATAAAGTTACAGCCTGAAGGCAGAAAGATCTTTTATTTTCTTGTTTTCTTTTTGTTGTGGTCAATGTTTGCGCATATCCCCTATGTTGACAGTTTTTATATATGGGGAAAAGGTGCATCTATACCTCTTGAATTTTTAACGGGCCTTTATCTCGCCATGCGACTTATTGATACCTCAAAAAAGCGAAAGATTTTTGGACTTGCGGTAGTGGCAGTTAACCTTGTCTTTTGTTTTGACGTCATGTTCAGACCAGATTTTCAAATTTTAGGATGGAACGGATCATTGGACAATGGTAATGCGGTAGCGCTTTATTCATTACTTACAATGCCATTTTTCTTTTGTTACGCTTTCTGGTTTTTTGAAAAAAATATTATAATAAAGTACATATTATGCCTCACAAGCCTCTTGTTTATAATTTTTTCTTTTTCTTCTGGAGGGTGGATTTGTGCTGTCATGCAAATAGTTATTTTTATGTTTTATGCAGCAGAATCGAAAAAATTGAAGATATTATCTGTCGTAATATTGATAGCTGCCTCAATCTTCATCTTTTCTATTCTTATATCTGTCTTTGATAATGGCCCAGCTGTTTCTCTTAAAAGAGAACTCAATCAAATGATGTCGTTCAATGATTTTGATACCCTTACCAACAGTAGGACCGACACATGGAAGGCATCCATATTCATGACTAAAATACATCCTTTTACAGGAACTGGCTGGGCAACATTTGAGAAAGTTTTTAATGAACAGCGCAATAATATGGCAGGTATTCTGCATCAAGAATGGTCGTATCCTATATCTCACCCACACAATATGTACCTTTCAATCTTGTATTCCGGTGGTTTCCCGGCGTTGTTGTTTTTTATCGTTTCATTTGTTCTGTCAACGAAAAAGTCATGGTCAGGACTAAGGCATGATGTAATTAATTCTGGCGACATCCCTTGGCACCTTGTTTGTTTTATATTAATGGTTTCTATGGCGATCTATGGGACAAATGGAGATGTTTTTGAGGCAAGAAGGGATATAAGTGTTATTTTTTGGGCTTGTTGGGGATTGTTGATCGTAATGCCAGAATCTGATCAAAATTCAGATAAGGGTGATAAAAGTGAAGATCCTGCATTATGTTGACGAGAATCGTCTCGCATGGGGTGAGACTTGGATCCAGTTGATCAAAGAACTCAGCCGAAAGCAAATTCAGAATTATGTTGTTTGTAAAAGCGGAGGAACACTGGCGGGAAGGTTGAAAGAGGAAAATTTACCTTTTGAGATTTTTGACATACCAGTCTCCTGGCTGCCCCAAACAGGCACTAAATTTCGAAAAATTATTGCAGATTTTTCTCCGGATGTCATTCACACAAGACTTTCATCTGCGGCAAGAATAGCAGGATATTGGGGTAAACGTGCCGGTATCCCTGTAGTACAGACTGTTGATAAATTTCCAAAGGCACACTATCATAAAGATGCTGCTTTCTTATTGACTTGTTCCGAGTCCGTCAGGTCACATATGGAGGGACTTGACTTTCCTGCCAATAAGATCACTACCATTTTTAACCCCGTAGATTCAAAATTGTATTTATTCGACAGTATCGAGGCGGAGAATACCAGGAATAAACTGGGTATCCTGCCGGATGAAAAAATTATTCTCGGAGCCGGCAGATTTGTAGACTGGAAAGGTTTCGACAACCTTATCAAAGCCTGTAAACTTTTATTAGATGATTCTCAGCAGAACGTAAAATTACTGCTTTTGGGTGATGGGGAAGAAAAAAATAAGCTTTGTGGCCTGATAAGATCTTTAGGGATAGAAAAAAAGGTGATCATGCCCGGTTTTGTTCAAGATATCCGTCCTTACTTGTGGGCATCTGATATTTTTGTCCTTCCTTCAAAGGAACCGGAACCATTTGGGATAGTATTGATAGAGGCTATGGCATCAGGGTTGGCTTCTGTTGCGACCAAAGCAGGAGGACCGATAGACATAATCGAAGATGGTATCAATGGTTGCCTTGTTGAGGTCGATTCCTGTAAAGATATAGCGGATAAACTTAAAATTCTTCTGGAAGATGAGGATTACAGAGTGCGAATTGCAAAAACAGGAATGGATAGAGTTGCGTACAAATTTAGTGTGGAAGAGATCGCGAACAGGCACATAGAAATATACAGTAAGTTCATAAGAATATCGTAAAAAACTGGTCAGAATCGAGACATAAAGGTCTCAATTCTGACCAGTTTTTAATTGGTCGTGTTAAATATATGCGCTAAAGAGTGAGGCCGAGGTCTTGGGCCATTTTGATATAGCTGACCCCTTTTGCTTCGATATCTCCCCTTGAGTAAATGTCAGGTGCGCAGATTTCCCCTAACACTTCCCATCCCAGAAAATTTGTGGCAAGCTTAAATGAAGCACGCATTCCGTCAAACACACTCTCTTCCTTATCACCGGCTGCTGCAAGTAGTATTGCTTTTTTAGAGGGAGTTGTGCGCAGGGCTCCGGGCATGTAGTAGGGTAGGAGCCTGTCCCACACTGGTTTGATCTGTGAGGACCAGGAATAAAAATATAAAGGGGAAACAAAGGCTACAACAGATGCCGCTTCTATGTCAGGGTATACCTGGTCCATGTCATCGTTTTGTATACAGGGTTTGCCTGTACTCCAGCACTTTCTGCAGTCGAGGCATCCTTTGAGTGTTAAAGCCGCAAGATGGACCTTTTTGACCTCATAGCCTTTTTCAGCAGCTCCCTCTGCCAGGGCGTCCGCTAACTTTTCTGTGTTTCCGCCAATTCTGGGACTTCCCAGAAGCAGGGTAAGAACTTTTTTATCTTCCATTTCATGACCTCCTCGTTAAAATAAGAAAATTATCCTCTCCAGGTCTCATACTTATCGAGGCCGGAATTATCGAGTATCTTTATGATCTCTTTCTTAACTTCATCCGATACAGGGAGCAGCGGAGA
>RZYP01000304.1 GCA_009930275.1 Negativicutes bacterium | reverse complement strand
CCACTTATCATATTTCTTTGGATAGTACTTGTTTAATATATCCAATGCCGTCCCATCGCATAAATCCCTGACGCCGGTATCGGCACCTGCCAATATCAGCATTTCCATTTCTTTTATATGCCCTCCCCAGGCTGCCCACATAAGTGCAGTCCAGCCTTCTTTATCCCTGGTATTTAAGTCGGCTCCCCGGGCAATCAGTGAACTGATTATTCTCGTATGTTTATTATCTATGGCATTCATAAGCGCATTATGATGGATATTGTCCAATGTATTGGGATCTGCTCCATAATCAAGAAGTAATTTGGCTATTTTCACATATCCTGCCCATGCCGCTCGCGACAGCGCAGTCCATCCGTTTGTGTCCTGTAGATTAATATCCGTGCCTGCGTCAAGCAGTTCTTTCACTTTTGCCGCGTCATTTTCTGCCACTGCCTCAAAGAGATTTCCGTTAAGCTTTTCCTGTTCCTGCTTTATCATGACTATATCTCCTATATATTAAAATCCGGGGTACATCCGCGGCTGCATGTCGAGTCTTCGCATTTCAGAGTCTTTTTTCTTGCATCTTTAGTCAGAAACCCTGTAAATTTTTTGTATTTCTCAGGATGTGCACCTTCCAGTATATCAAGTACCGTGTGACCCTCGCAGTTTGTTTCAAGCAGATCGGCCCCTGCCCTGTAAAGCTGTTTAAGTGCCGTGATACAGCCCAGATCCGCTGCTATCATAGAAGGGGAAAGGCCTGTGCTGTCCTTGATATTCGGGTCAGCACCCGCCTTAAGAAGCCACGGAATATATTCATTGCGTCCAGACAGAAGGGCCTGTATCAGCGGAGTCCACTCGCTCTTAGTGTTGTCGCGGACATTTACGTCTGCTTTCATATTAATAAGCAGCATTACCGTTTTTTTACCTCCGTGTTCTATAGCCTGTATAAGAAGTGCATGCTCTCCTTTGACTTGTTCATTCGGATCCGCACCCAAACCGATCATTTTTTGCATTATTACGACATCGTCATTCCATGCAGCTGCCATCATGGGCGTAAGTGATACTTTGGGACTTATGTCGGCACCTGCTTTTATCAGCAGTTCCGCTGTGTTGGTCTCTCCCTGCCATATTGCTGCCGAAAGCGGCGTCATCCCATCGGGGCCGGGTTCGTTTATATCTGCCCCGGCTGCAATAAGAGCCTTCACGTTGCCGGCCGCTCCGCGTCTTGCCGCTGCAAACAGCGCCGAAACGTTTCTGTCTGCTTTTACGTTGATATCTGCCCCGGTACTGATAAGTTTTTTTACCGCCGGCAAATTTTCATTTTTTGCCGAAGCCGATATTAAAGGCGTATAGCCGTTGTCTGCCTGTGCATTGAAATCAGCGCCTGCCGCAAGCAGTATCTCAAGTATTTCAAAATGTCCGTATGCCGCGGCATAGTGTGCCGCAGTCATGCCGAATGTGTCTCGTATATTTACATCTGCCCCCTCTTTCAGAAGCGTCCTGACGGTTTCTGTCCTTTTGCTCGCAGCGGCTTCCGTCAACATTGTCCTGCCTGAAGTGTCTTTTATGTTGATGTCATATCCGCGATCGAGAAAACAAATGACCTCATCACAATTTCCGTATGATGCCGCAGAAATCATTGATTTATAAATATCAGCCTTTTTCATTGCTGTCCCCCCATTAATCGCCGAGCCATCCAACACTGTATGTAAATTATTGTTTATATTTCAAAATCGGGTTCGCACCCGCGGCTGCGTGTCGAGTCTTCGCGCTTTAATGTCTTTTTTTTCGCTTTTATCGTGGCACGTTTTATCCATTTATCATATTTCTCGGGATGAAACTCCCAAAGGATGTCAAGT
>RZYP01000303.1 GCA_009930275.1 Negativicutes bacterium | reverse complement strand
GGGCCAGTTGGAAAAGATCGGTATCTCTCATATGCGGAGTGGGCTACTCGGATGCCGCCATGGGTTCAAGGGCATACCCACTTGAAACAGCGAGGAACCGAAAAAATGCTTCATGAAATGGAACATATTGACAGTATGAGATGGAGACATATTTTCTGCATACCAAATCAAGGTCTTTTTCATACCTAATAATAGCTGATTTGATATCCCATTTAATGATGAAAAATCCAAGCTTATTGAAAAACATCCATCGCGATATGCCCATCTTGATTCGTGCGGATTAAATATTACACCACTTCGAGTTGTAACAAAATTTGGAAGAGAAATGTCCTCCATCTGAAAAGCGGGCTCTTGATATTTATTTTTCATTGTCTTTAATTAATATCTTTTCTTGTAATTTTAAAGAAGCCTGACGTGCAGCTTCTTCAATAAAACGCCTTGTGTAAACACGAGAAGTGGACGATGTGGGCGACCATCCCATCAGATAGCTACGCATTTGCTCTTCTCTTGCTTCTCCGACATCTTGCCCATCAAGTTTTCTAGAAAACTCATCGTTCCATGTGTGCCGAAGCATATGCCCAGACAAGTTGTTAGGCATTTCTGGTATAGTCATCCTTATTTTGTGAAACATCTTGTTCAAAGATGAAAGCGACATGGGTTCGCCTGTATGCTCCGCGACAAATAAAAAACCATGCCTTTTATTCCTTGCAAACTGTGAACGAGTCGTGATGATATATTTATGCGATAGGGCAGCTAGTTCGGGACTAAGCGGCAGAATCCGATCCCTTGTCTTCACTTTGGGCTGCATACGCCTAGGATCTTGTGGATCATCAGGCCGGCGGGCGATCGTCACTGTATTTTTACGGAAATCGACGTCTGAGATCATAACATTTAATAACTCTCCACGTCGCACACCGAGTTGCAACAGCCAGCATACGATCAACGCATTGCGCTGGCGGATAAATTCGGACTTCCAAGGATTTTCCGAATTTGACGGATCGACTATCTGCAACAATCTTTCAACCAACTCAGGAACCAACCCCTGTCTCAAGTTAAGGGTATTTCTACCTTTTGACATTGGAATTCTAGCTCTTAGTGCCGGCAGAACACTTTCTCTTATTTGTTCTAACTTTGTACGAAAAACTTCGCACTGTTGAATCGTGGACAGACGTAGCGCGATTAGCCAAGAAAGATATGCATGAATGGTGCGTAGACGATTGGCCGCTGTCGTTTGCGACACGGGGTGGGACAAGACAAATTTATTCTCACCAAAACGAAGCGCATGCACATTCCTTCCGGATTCACTTCGCCTTGATGGCTTGAAGGTCTGTCGGCAGTGTCTTGCCAGTCCGTCAATCTCCCCTAGAGAAAGCAGGCTACCTTCTCGCAGGCGATCCTCCAAGTCGATCCCTGTATCGCATAGAAAATCATGGAGGACTGCGATTTCTCGTAGCGCTCGCTCCATGGTCGCAGAGGCTCGATTGGTTTGCCGAAGTTCGGTCAGAACGTAGAGATTTGGATAGAAAACAGGCATGCCTGTCGAACGGTCAAGTAGAATAGGCAGTCGTTCGCCGGAGGGAGCGATCAGAGTTCGGACAGCTAATCTAGTCATTGTTATTTACATTTTTAAAGGTAAGCGGCAGACAGCAGGATGGACTCCTTCTTTCAAAATGTAAACAACAAAAAAGCGAAGCTATCTCAATAGCTTCGCCTTCATTGTTAACAAAATCAAAACCGTTCCAACTCAGAACGGCACGTCATCCATGCCACTGGCCTCGGACGGAAAGGCCGGGCCCATGGGCTCGTCCTCGTACTGGCCGCCGCCCTGGGCGGCATTCTGCCGGG
>RZYP01000302.1 GCA_009930275.1 Negativicutes bacterium | reverse complement strand
CATACTGAGCCAACAAACCAAAATCCCAGGCTGTTTCTGCACCACGGATACGGCATTTTATCAGCTTCAGCCGGAAGGAATTGAAGCTGATTTTTTATAGGCTCATTTTCTCTTTGTACATCTGCATAATAATACCATCGGCTAGGCCCATTTTAGGCACCAACATGGAGTCGGCGCCAATTTTTTGCATTACGGTAAGATAGATCTGCGTAGCCGGAAGGATCACATCGGCACGGTCGGGACGCAAGTTGAAGGCCTCCATACGTTCTTCTACCGACAAGGAGGACAGCTGACGAAAAGCATACTCCAGGTTAGTACTGATAATAATATTTTCCTCACTGCGGCCATATAACGATAAAAGTTTATTGCTGTTTCCTCCTGAAGCGATCATCTGTATCTGGCCAAAACTGTCGTTGAACCGATTCAGCCAGTTGTTAAGTACTTTCCATTCCACATCATCCACTTTCCCGCTTAGTATCCGCAGGGTTCCGACAGGGAAAGAATTCACCGTTATATCGCCATTTTTTTCGACGACAGAAATTTCTGTACTGCCGCCCCCCACGTCAATATACAAGGTTTTTTTATGCTTATTTTGCATGGGAACCGGGGTAACACTGCGGATAATACGGGCCTCTTCGATTCCGTCAATCACCTCAACCGGGATGCCGGTTTCTTTTTTTATTTTTTTCAAAATTTGCCTGCCATTTACCGCCTCCCGCATGGCTGCTGTGGCACAGGCCTTGAAACCTTCCGGCTTATGAACCTCCATAAGCATTTGAAATGCTTTTAAGGTCTGCACCAATGCCCGCGAACGTGCAGAAGATATTTTTCCGGTGGAATAGACATCCTTTCCCAAACGAACAGGGATCCGTAAAAGGGTATCCTTTTCGATGCCAATTACGCCATCGCGATGATGCACCGTAGCGAACAAAAGCCGTACTGCATTGGTTCCAATATCTACAGAAGCTAACAGCATAAAAATATATTTTGTAACCGGAGATAAAAGTACAACAATTATTTTTTTTGCGTGAAATAATGGTACAACTCCCACTGCGAGCGATGCAACATTTCTTCATCCCTTTTCCGGTAAATATTCTTCCCGGAGCCATCCTGTACCCGTGCTTTAACATTATCGTTCCAGCTAATATCAAACACTTCGTGCAGGGTTTGAATATGCCCGGGATCAAAAACAGGACAGGAAACTTCAATCCGGTGGTCAAGGTTCCGCTTCATCCAGTCGGCAGAAGAGATATAGCAAATTGTCTGGCCATTATTACAGAAGAGCAAAAAGCGGGAATGCTCAAGAAAGCGATCGACAATGGAAATAATCGCGATATTTTTTAGTTCTTTCCTTGTTGGGATAATCACGCAGATACCCCGTATAAGCAGCTGAAATTTAACACCTTCTCTGGCTCCTTCTCTGATTTTTTCAATTACTCTTTCATCCACAAGGCTGTTTAATTTTACCTTTACCCAGGCGGGATTGCCTGCCCGGGCATTGGCAATCTCATGATCAATGGCGTTACAGATAAAATCGCGATGCTGAAAAGGAGAAACAATCAGATGGCGAAAAACCGGGCGCAGAAAGCGTTGTTCAAAGAGGTAAAACACCATATTTACTTCAGAAGTAATTGCCTGATTAGCAGTAAAGAGGATAACATCGGTATAAACTCTGGCCGTGGCTTCATTAAAATTTCCAGTACCTACCGCCGCATAATATTGGTCTTTCCCCATTTCTTTACGTCGAATAAGTAAAAGTTTACTATGGACTTTGTATCCGGGGATGGAAGAGATCACCTTCACCCCTTCATGCTGGAGAATATTTGTATAATAAATATTCGTTTCTTCATCGAATCG
>RZYP01000301.1 GCA_009930275.1 Negativicutes bacterium | reverse complement strand
ATTGTCTTGGTAGCTCAGCAGGATAGAGCGATCGCCTCCTAAGCGATAGGTCGTGAGTTCGAATCTCGCCCAGGACACCAAAAAAATGCGCACTTGCTGTTTATTCAGCAGGTGCGTTTTAATTTGTGTTGTCAAATTGACATTGGCGATTACTCGCTGAGGGCTGCTAAGGTTACTGTTTTTCTTTGGAAATGGGAAAGGTTTCTTGTTAAGACGGACCAATGCCATTATAATTAGATCAAGCCTTCATAATTTTTAGAAGGTAATTTTACGATAATTACAATGGAGTGTTTTATGAAAATAACAGTATTAGTCGATAACAATACTTTCATAGACCAATATTACTTTGGTGAGCCTGCAGTTAGCTATTATTTGGAGATTGATGATAAAAGAATTTTGTTTGATGCCGGCTATTCTGATATTTTCCTTACTAATGCTAAAAAGCTCAATATAAATTTAGCGGAGATAACTCATTTGGTTTTTTCACACGGACATAATGATCACACTAACGGTATCAAATATTTAGATAAATTGCTGCCATGGCCATATGTGCAGCTTATTGCACATCCTGAATGCCTTTTGCAGAAAAGAATAGGTGAAGAATATATAGGGCCGCCGCCGGAATTGGCATTGCTGTCAGGGAAAGCAGCAACTGTTTTAACCAAAAAGCCCTATTATATTTCCGCAAATTGTGTATTTTTAGGTGAAATACCGGGCAGGAACGATTTTGAAAGCCGTGTGCCTATAGGTAAACAATTGCTCGATGGTACATGGCAGGATGATTTGGTTTTAGATGACAGTGCGCTGGTTTGTCGGACTGCTGATGGTTTGTTTATTATAACGGGATGCTCGCACAGCGGTATTTGTAATATTATAGAACAAGCCAGAATTGTAATGAATGAAGACAAAGTTGTCGGCGTAATCGGAGGCTTTCATTTGCTTGAGCAAAATGAGCGGCTGGACAAGACCATTTCTTGGTTGAAACAGCAAAAAATTAGCAATCTTTATCCTTGCCACTGCGTGTCGCTGGCGGCTAAAGCTCAAATGATGGCACAATTTGCGATAAAAGAAGTCGGCGTCGGGCTGACAATCAAAATGGATTAACAGGAAGGTATCTATATGGTTGATGATGTTACTTATATGAAAATAGCGCTTTCTGAAGCGCACAAAGCAGCCGAACTTGGGGAAATACCGATAGGAGCCGTTCTTGTCCTTGACGGTGAAGTTATTGCCAAGGCTCACAATATGAGGGAAACATGGCAGGATGCAACTGCTCATGCGGAAACAATCGTTATCCGTGAAGCATGCAAAAAATTAAAAAGATGGCGTTTAACAGGGGCAACTCTTTATGTGACTATTGAGCCTTGCCCAATGTGTGCGGGTGCAATTGTTATGAGCAGGATCAGCCGACTGGTTTATGGCAGCCCTGACAGCAAGGCCGGTGCCGCGGAGTCCTTGTTCAATGTGGTTAATAACCCGGCGTTAAATCATATGGTAGAAGTTGTCGCTGGGGTCTGCAGTGAAGAATGCACCCAAGTAATGAAAGACTTTTTTAAAAAAAGGCGCAGCGAAAATAAGCAAAATAACCAGATTTGATTTTGCATCTATTATTGCGGTTATACTTTGTGCTATAATATTAATTGTCTTTTAAAAGACTTATTGGATGGGTGTCCGAGTGGTCGAAGGTGCTTGACTCGAAATCAAGTGTACGGCAACGTACCGTGGGTTCGAATCCCACCCCATCCGCCATTATTTCTGACTAAAAGTTTGCGAAGGACTGTCAAAGTGGATGACGCATCGTTCATTTTGATAGTCTTTTTTGATATAACAAATCAGTAAAATATTAAAATAAATTACGAGGAG
>RZYP01000300.1 GCA_009930275.1 Negativicutes bacterium | reverse complement strand
AAATAGTTTGTGTAAGGATGAATGATTCCTTAAATTAATTTCTTAAAATATTAGAAAAAGGAGTTCCTTTCTCGTATGATTGGTTTGAACAAAAAAACACATACAGAAAGAAGAACTCCTTCATGAATGATTTTACCAAAAATATGGCACAAGCTCTATTCAATCAAGACAAAATAAACGATTTATTGCGCAAAGAACTCCAGCAAGCAGTTAATGACTTATTGGAAGCTGAACTGACTGCGTTTTTAGGCTATGATCCTTATGCCAGAACTGGCTGGAATACCGGCAATTCACGCAATGGTGCTTACTTTCGCAAAGTTGATACGCAATTTGGCGAGATTGAAATTCAGGTGCCTAGGGATCGCAATGGCATGTTTCATCAGCACACGCTGCCTGACTACAAGCAGCACTCCGATGTCTTGGAAAGCATGATTATCAAGCTATATTCTAAAGGCGTAACCACCAGAGAAATAGCCGACTTGATTGAAAAGATGTACGGCAGTCATTACAGCCCAGCTCAGGTATCTAACATCTCCAAGCAGATGATTCCAAAAGTTGAGGCCTATCATCAGCGCAAACTCAGTGACAAGTTCTTCTGCGTTTATTTAGACGCAACTTACATTCCTTTGCGTCGCATAACCTTTGATCGTGAAGCAGTTTATATTGCCATTGGCATCAAGCCTAATGGTCACAAGGAAGTTATCGATTACCGCATTGCTCCCAGCGAAAACGTTGAGAATTGGACGGAAATGCTTCAAGACATGAAGTCTCGCGGTCTAGAGCAGGTTGAGCTCTTTCTTTCAGATGGCGTTGTTGGTATGAAAACAGCGTTGGAGCAGACTTATCCGAAAGCTCATTTTCAACGCTGTCTAGTTCATGTCATGCGTAATATTTGCGCTAAAGTACGCGTAGATGATCGCGAAACGATCATGAATGAATTCAAGCAAATCCATCAACAGCCAAATAAAGAAGCTGCGATCAAAGTCTTGCACGCCTTCTATGACAAGTGGAACAGAGCTTATAATCATGTCATTAGAAACCTCAAGGAGATTGAACCTGATCTGCTGGTCTTTTATGACTATCCTAAACAAATCAGGGCCTCAATTTACTCCACCAATATGATCGAATCCTTTAACAACGTTATCAAGCGTAAAGCTAAGCCTAAAGCAGAGTTTCCAACTGAACAGTCGCTTGATACTTTTATTGGCATTCAGGCGATGAGCTACAACGAGCGCTATTTCAATCGAATCCACAAAGGCTTTGGTCAGGTTCAGGATACCTTAGAATCCTACTTTGATTAAATAAAAGATTAAAAAATCAATCTACGAGAAAAATCTATTTACACAAAAAATTTGACAGTTTCTTTTTTATTGCAGGGGACTATGTCCTCCTTTTTTATGCAATAAAAAACCTGTTAACAGCTTATCATATTGATAAGTCATCAACAGGAAAAATTATAGAGCCAAAAAAGGGCAGGAAATAATCCTGTCCTTTTAGTTTGTATTCGATCTAATTTAAATTAGTCTTCAGCAACAAATGGTAATAAGCCCATGATACGAGCTCTCTTAATAGCATTTGCAACTTTACGTTGGTTCTTAGCACTAGTGCCAGTAACACGACGTGGTAAAATCTTACCTCTTTCTGAGATAAAACGTTTCAACAGATCGACATCCTTGTAGTCAACGTAATCGATGTGGTTAGCTGCAATGTAGTCAACCTTACGACGACGGCCGCCTCTTCTTTGTTGAGCCATGTTCTAGAATCCTTTCTCTAAATATTTTTTAGAATGGAAGATCATCATCAGAAATATCAATTGGATCGCCAGAGCCTGCAAATGGATCTTGAGCGTTGTTTGATTGATTATTATTC
>RZYP01000299.1 GCA_009930275.1 Negativicutes bacterium | reverse complement strand
AGCCTATTGTATCGCTGGACATCATTCAGGACTTCATAATTTTATTCATGAACCGAATATTCCTGGTGATCTCTCTGACAGATTAAAGAAACAAGAGTTCTTGGATAAGATCAGGTCAAAAATTCCACGTGAATTATTTGAGAAATTTAATCTAAATCTACCAATTGGAAAACCTATTGAGGGCAATCAGATGCACTTGTGGATAAGGATGCTCTTTTCTTGTTTGGTCGATGCCGATTTTTTGGACACAGAACGTTTCATGAATCCTGAATCGTCTGAGATGCGAAATAAGTATGATTCTTTGAGTGAGTTGAAAAATCGTTTTGATAACCATATGGAAAAGATGTGTAAGAATGCACCTTCAACAGCGGTTAACTCATTACGAAATAAAATCTTTAGAGATTGCATCAAATCAGGAGAGTTTTCTCCGGGGTTCTTTTCAATCACGGTTCCAACAGGAGGAGGTAAAACACTATCGTCGATGGCATGGGCATTGGTTCATGCACTGAAATACAACAAATCACGAATTGTTTTCGCTATTCCCTACACAAGTATCATAACACAAACGGCACAAATTTACAGGTCAATATTTGGCGATGAGAATGTAGTTGAACACCACAGTAACATAGTTGATAACACTGATACACAGCAAAGAAAACTTGCTGCTGAGAATTGGGATGCTCCCATTATAGTAACCACCAATGTTCAGCTGTTTGAGTCTTTATATGCAAATAAAACTTCGCGTTGCCGCAAACTGCACAATCTAGCAAATAGCATCATTATACTTGATGAAGCACAGATGCTGCCTCCTGAATTCCTTCAACCTATTCTTGCTGTTTTAAAAGGTCTTGTTAACGATTACGGTGTTTCGGTAATGTTCTCCACAGCTACTCAACCTGTATTAACTGGCCGAATTGGTGGTAACGGTCAAAATGCATTCTATGGGATTCCATCAGAATCAGTACGTGAAGTTGTTCAAAATGTAGATACTTTGGCTTCTGAATTGAGAAGAGTGGATATTCACTTGCCCCAAAATATCAATGAAGTGGTTGATTGGTCTGTTATTGCAGAAGAGTTACAACAGCATGAGCAGGTACTCTGCATTGTGAACACTCGAAGTCAATGCCGCAAGTTACATGAATTGATGCCTACAGACACGCTGCATCTTTCGAGGTTGATGTGCACCGCTCACATTATGGATGTCATCGAAGAGATTAAAAAAAGACTAGAAGAGAATAAGCCGGTTCGGGTTATTAGCACCCAATTGATTGAAGCCGGAGTTGATATAGACTTCCCTGTGGTTTACCGAGCCATTGCTGGTTTAGATTCAATTGCCCAATGTGCAGGAAGGTGCAACAGGGAGGGTAGATTGAATAAAGTAAACAAGCTTGGCTTAATGAAGGTTTTTGTGCCTTTCACAGGAGTACCGATAGGGTTAATGCGAAAAGGTGCTGATGCATTCAAAGATTTGATTGCCTTGGAGACACAAAATAATAATAGCTTGCTTAAACCTAATACATTTCATGAATATTTCAAGCGTTTCTACAGTAGAATAAACAATTTTGATAAATCTGACATTAAGAGTTTACTATGGAACGATGCCGGACAAATGAAATTCCAATTTGCAACAGCTGCAAGGAATTTTAGGTTGATTGATGACAGGGGAGAAAAATCAATTTTAGTTGAATACAAAGAAGGTAGTAATCTGATACAATTATTAAAACGTAAAGGCCTTGAGCCTTGGTTGATGCGGAAACTACAGCGTTACACAGTATCCGTAAACGAACGGGATTTTGAGGAGATACGAAAGGCAGGCTTGATCGTTGAGATGCATGGATGCTGGATACAAGATTACGCTAAGCTATATAACCAACAC
>RZYP01000298.1 GCA_009930275.1 Negativicutes bacterium | reverse complement strand
GTGTTGGTTATATAGCTTAGCGTAATCTTGTATCCAGCATCCATGCATCTCAACGATCAAGCCTGCCTTTCGTATCTCCTCAAAATCCCGTTCGTTTACTGATACTGTGTATCGTTGTAATTTCCGCATCAACCAAGGTTCAGGACCTTTACGTTTTAATAATTGTATCAGATTACTACCTTCTTTGTATTCAACTAAAATTGACTTATCTCCCCTGTCATCAATCAACCTAAAATTCCTTGCAGCTGTTGCAAATTGGAATTTCATTTGTCCTGCATCGTTCCATAGTAAACTTTTAATGTCAGGTTTGTCAAAATTGTCTATTCTACTGTAGAAAAGCTTGAAATATTTCTGAAATGTCTTTGGATTAAGTAAGGTATTTGCATTTTGTGCTTCCAAGGCAATTAACTCTTTGAAAGTATCAGCTCCTTTTCTCATTAACCCAATTGGGACACCTGTCAAAGGCACAAAAACTTTCATTATACCAAGCTTGTTTTCTTTGTTCAGTCTTCCTTCCCTATTGCAACGGCCAGCACACTGGGCGATAGAATCCAAACCTGCAATGGCTCGGTAAACCACAGGGAAATCTATATCAACTCCGGCTTCAATCAATTGGGTGCTGATAACCCTTACTGGCTTATTCTCTTTGAGTCGTTTTTTTATTTCACCAATGACATCCATGATGTGTGCGGTACACATCAACCTCGAAAGATGCAGCGTGTCTTTTGGCATCAATTCGTGTAATTCGCGGCATTGATTTCGAGTGTTTACAATGCAGAGTACCTGATCATGTGTTTGCAGCTCTTCAGCAATCACAGACCAATCAACCGTTTCATTAACATTTCGAGGCAATTGAATCGCGACTCTTCTTAGATCAGTTGCCAATGAATCAACATCTTGAACAACTTCACGTACAGTTTCTGAAGAAATGCCATCGAATGCATTTCTGCCATTACCACCAATCCGACCAGTTAAAACAGGCTGAGTAGCCGTTGAGAACATTACTGAAACACCGTAACCGTCAACAAGACCTTTTAGAGTAGTAAGAATAGGTTGAAGAAATTCTGGAGGCAGCATCTGTGCTTCATCAAGAATTATAATGCTATTAGCAAGATTATGCAGTTTACGGCAACGAGAAGTTTTGTTTGCATATAAAGATTCGAACAGTTGAACATTGGTGGTTACTATAATGGGAGCATCCCAATTCTCAGCTGCAAGTTTTCTTTGCTGTGTATCAGTATTGTCAACTATGTTGCTATGGTGTTCAACTACATTCTCATCGCCAAATATTGACCTGTAAATCTGTGCCGTTTGAGTTATAATACTTGTGTAGGGAATAGCGAATACGATTCGGGATTTGTTGTGTTTCAGTGCATGAACCAATGCCCATGCCATCGACGATAGCGTTTTACCTCCTCCTGTTGGAACAGTGATTGAAAAGAACCCCGGAGATAACTCTCCTGATTTGATGCAATCTCTTAAGATTTGATTTCGAAATGAGTTGACCGCAGTTGAAGGTGCATTCTTAGACATCTTATCCATATGGTTATCAAATCGAAACTTCAATTCACTCAAAGAATTATACTTATTTCGCATCTCTGACGATTCGGGATTCATGAATCGTTCTGTGTCAAGAAAATCAGCATCGACCAAACAAGAAAAGAGCATCCTTATCCACAAGTGCACCTGATTGGCCTCAATAGGTTTTCCAATTGGTAGATTAAGATTTATTTTCTCAAATAATTCACCTGGAACTTTTGACCTTATCTTATCCAAAAACTCTTGTTTCTTTAATCTGTCAGAGAGATCACCAGGAATATTCGGTTCATGAATAAAATTATGAAGTCCTGAATGATGTCCAGCGATACAATAGGCT
>RZYP01000297.1 GCA_009930275.1 Negativicutes bacterium | reverse complement strand
GGTGGCGCTCGCTCCGCTTTGTTTAACTGGCTTTTAGCCCGTAAAACAGGTGGAAAATTGATTTTAAGAATTGAAGATACAGATTTGGAGCGTTCAAGCAGAGAATCCGAAGAAAACATCAAAAATGCCCTCAAATGGTTGGGTATGGATTGGGACGAGGGTGTTGACGTCGGCGGCGAATATGGCCCCTATCGTCAAACGGAGCGACTCGACTTGTACAGAAAATATACAGAACAACTTCTGTCTGAAGGTAAAGCCTACTATTGTTATTGTACGGATGAAGAATTAGAAGCTGAACGCCAGGCCCTGATTGCAGATAGCAAGATGCCTCGTTACATGGGTAAGTGCCGCAGCCTGACAGCTGAGCAAATCGCTGCTTATGAGCAGGAAGGGCGCAAACCTACTGTTCGTTTCAAGGTACCGGCAGGACAACAAATCGTTATTCATGATATGGTCCGCGGCGATGTTGTTTTTGATTCTGATGGCATAGGTGATTTCGTCATCGTCAAATCTGATGGTATTCCCACGTACAACTATGCAGTAGTTATCGACGATGCTTTGATGCATATAACCCACGTTATTCGTGCGGAAGAACATCTTTCCAATACTCCGCGTCAGTCTCTTATTTATGATGCCCTTGGTTTTGAAAAACCGGTTTTTGGTCACATTTCCCTTATTCTCGGCAAAGACCGGACCAAAATGAGCAAACGCCACGGTGCTACTTCTGTTGACCAATACAGAAAGCTTGGCTACTGCCCAAAGGGAATCGTCAATTTTCTCGCTCTCCTGGGATGGGCCCCGAATAGCGAGCAGGAGATCTTCACTACCGAAGAGCTGATTCAGGCTTTTTCTATGGAACACGTTGCCAAAAATCCTGCTGTTTTTGATCTGGATAAATTGAACTGGATTAACCAGCATTATATGCGTCAGCTGGATGACGAGGCTTTCTTCGAAGCTGCCAAGCCCCATATGCTGGAAGCAGGCTATATGACAGGCGGCGAAGACGGTGAAAAGCTGGATTGGCTGAAACGGGTTGTACTGACCAGCAAGGAACATGTTTCTTTTGCGGCGCAGATTCCTGAATGTGTTGCTATGTACTTTAAGGACGACTTTGTTTTTGAAAATGAAGAGGCAGCTGCTGTTTTGCAGGAAGAAAGCGTGCCAACAGTTATGAAGATGCTCATTGAGCTATTTGAACAGATGGAGACCGTTGACGGTGCCAGTGTCAAAGCAACTTTTAAAACCATTCAGAAAACCACCAAGCTCGGCGGCAAGAATGTTTACATGCCGATCCGTGTTGCACTTACAGGCAATCAACATGGCCCCGAATTGACTGAGATTATTCCCTTGCTGGGTTTGGAGCGTACCCTGAAACGCATTCAGGGCAGTCTGCAAAAAGCTGGGGTAATCCTCGGATAAAAGGAGAAAATCAATATGAGCATAAAGGTTTATAATACTTTAACCAGGCAAAAAGAAGAATTTGTACCTATCGTACCGGGTAAGGCCAGTATTTATGTTTGCGGCGTGACCCCGTACAATCATCCTCATATCGGCAATGCCCGTCCTTTTGTTACTTGGGATGTTATCCATCGTTTTTTGGAACATGAAGGTTATGAAGTTACCCATGTACAGAATTTTACAGATATTGATGATAAGATAATAGATGCGGCCAACAAAGAGGGTGTGGCTTGGAGCGACATCTGCGGACGCTATATGGATGCTTATTTTGAAGCGATAGACAAATTAAATGTCAGAAGGGCAGACATCTATCCGCGTGTTTCGGACCATATGCCGGAAATTATTGCCATGGTTGAGCAGTTGATAGAAAACGGCTTTGCATACGCAGTAGAAGGCGACGTTTATTACCGCGTTGAGAAATTTGAGCAT
>RZYP01000296.1 GCA_009930275.1 Negativicutes bacterium | reverse complement strand
CAGACATTTCCAACCCCGGAAGCAGCAATTCAGTCGCTGATTAAAGATTTCCCCCTCCAATATGAAAAGAGCGGTGACGTATTTTTACTTTTTCCTAAAAAAAAACCAGTAAAAAATTACCATTACCGTGGTGTGGTAAAAGATAAAAACACCGGAGAACCGCTACCCTACTCTCACGTTAAAATTAACGAAACCCGCATTATCACCGATCTTTCCGGAACGTTCAGCTATATGCATTCAGGTGATTCGGGAATCGGCCTGACCATATCACATCTTGGCTACTTTATACACGACACGGTTATGCCAGCCCCAGGCAGCCATACCGTTAACCTTACCCCCTCGGTCATCGGATTACAAGAGGTAATCATCGAAGGACAAAGAATTGAAAAGGAGTTACAAATCGGGAGGATTGCCGGAGTAATGCGGCTCAATAAGTTCATTGGGCGGCATCTTCCCGGCAATGCAGATAACAGTATTTACAATCTTCTGCGGCTACAGCCCGGGATAATGGCCTCGGGCGAATCGGCCAATGACTTGATTATTCGGGGAGCCTACGAAGGCCAAAGCGAAGTGCGCTTTGATGGCTTTAGCATTTTCGGCGTTAAAAATTATAACGACAATGTCAGTGCTGTTAATCCACTGATTACAAAAGATATCGAAATTTTTAAAAGCGGATACAATGCCAGATACGGTAACCGGGTAGGAGGTATTGTCAATATCACAGGAATCAACGGAAATAGGCAAAAACCTACCTTTCACTTAAATCTTAACAATTTCACAGCCAACGCATTACTCGAATTACCCCTTTCTGAAAATAGTGCCGTTATTGCTGCATTCCGACAAACCTACTATAACCTGTATTCACCCGAAACCTATTCCATCCTGCGTCGAAGAGCGACCAGACCAGTCGTTCCGGCCGATATTTCTGTCTTTCCTGACTATACCTTTAAAGACGCCAATATCAAATACTCAGCACAGAATAAAAACGGGGACTTATTCTATATCAGTTTATTTGGTACGAAAGATGATTTTAATTATGAATTGTCAGAATCCTTTTCGCAAAACAGACGGATAGACAAACAGTTTTCAGAAGCCAACCATCAGGCCGGTGCAGCAATCTATTATGGCAAAAACTGGGCAAAAGGGAATAAAAGCAGCATTACTGTTGCGGCCAGCGGACTCAATACTACTTTTTCCGACCAGTATACGATCACCCAAATGAACCCCGATGAAATCGTATCTGAACGATCGTATGGCGCATTGAACAGAATCGGTAATTTTGATTCCCGGTTTGAGCATAGAATGGCAGTCCTTTCAAAATACACCCTCGAAGGGGCCGTTGGCATAACATCAAACACCACACAGGTCGCCTGCGATAGTCTGACGGTAGGCCTATTAAACCATCAAACGGCAACTTTTCGTCTTTATGGATACCTTCAGGATCACTTGCAACTTGGTAACTATATCACAATCGTTCCGGGAATCCGTATGAATTATGCAGTAAAAGCCAAACGGGCAATTCCTGAACCACGGATATCCGCTACAATTTCCAAAAATCAAAAATTTATTCTTACGCTTGCAGCAGGTCGCTACAGGCAATTTATTTCAAAAGTGCTGTTTTTGGATGCGGCCGGAAACAGAAAATATGTCTGGATGAATAGTGACGGAATACATATCCCTGTTCTGGCCGCCACACATCTGGTTATTGGCTCCACTTTTTCCCTGGCAACTTTCCAGGTTTCAGGTGAGTTATTTTACACCCATACCACAGGCGTTTCAAGGTATATCCGTGCGACTACCGACAGCCAACCTCTGCGCTATCAGGGTGAAATCATGGCATACGGCCTCGACTTATACCTTAGAAAAGAAATTAAACAACATACCTTCTGGGTTTCTT
>RZYP01000295.1 GCA_009930275.1 Negativicutes bacterium | reverse complement strand
GCAACAGATAATATCTTTTTTTACAGAACGGGGATATTACATCTTCCGGTCCTGCAAAAACACGCAGCGGGGCAAAAGCGCAACGACGGCAAGCTTTTAAATACCAACTGATATTATTTTTAATTTTAAAAATCACAGGCAAACGGCGTCAGGAAAGGGGAGGCAATGGTATGACAGGGGTCCGGAGTTTAACAGGCGACACTGAAAATAAAAAAAACATGCGTCTTTTTATTTATGGAAAGGAAGGGATCCTTCCGGGAGAGTTTCCTATACACGATTACTGTGCACGCGCAAAGAGCGTCCTGTCCGCCCTTGTGATAAGGGAGATGGACAGGCGGCTTGGCACATTTATATCCGGTCTTGCCGATGAGAAAAATCAGGACCGTGCCGCATATTTATTCTTTATGGAGCCGTCGCATATTTTTGCGGAGTTCGCCGTAATGGCCCCGCAGAAAAAGGGCGTGCTCGGCACAGGAGACCTGAATGTCTTCCTGAGGGACACAGCGGATCTCTGGTTTACGCGTTTTACTGCGGACATGAAAAATGCAGTCCCCAAAGATATATACGATACATTCAAAAAAGCTGATTCAAAAACCAGGGGCAACAAGTGCCTTATTTTAACAAACGTCGCGATGGCCGAAGAAAACTATTTCTGGAACGTGCGTCTAGGGGACAGGCTTATGTGCGTAAAAAATGACTATGTCAACATGATCTTCAATGGTGAGTGCGGCACCGTTGTGGGGATCAACACGGGAACAGGGACTTTCCGCGTGCAGTATCCCGGACGCGGAGCGATATGCGGATACACTTCCGAAGACAAAATATGCGGAGCATCCATGCCGTCCCGTGAATACCTGATTCCGGCATACGCGATGACCATACATAAATCCCAGGGATCAGAATATGAAAGCGTATGTCTTGTGATCTCCCCGGAACACACTTCTATATTATCGAAAAATCTTCTGTACACGGGGGTCTCGAGGGCCAGAACGGCCCTCACCGTTATAACTGATGCCCGCTCGTGGGAAGAGGGCATTATGAGGATCGAAGACCGAAAAGATCCATATAGCGGAGCCTTGGCGGAGCTCATAACACATCATGTCGGGAAAGCTGCCGGGCAATCTTCTCATATACCCCGGCAGGCGTAAATATAAATGATGTTCTTATATATAAATATTGTTTTCACATAACAATTATGCGTATATATAAATGTTTTGAAAATGTTAATTGCAATATTGATTAATAAACTATATTTGAGATGAAAAAAGTTCGCTGCTGCGGGCATATTATTATTTTATACGGGAGGAAAAAATAATGGCAAAAGAAAAACCACAGGGAAATGTTGCTGTTAATTCAAACGTAGGGTCCAGCTTTCAGTCGGAAGTAAACGGAATGATCGCCTATTTGATTGGGTTAAACGCAAAACTTCAGATGGAAAGAGACCCTTTTCTTACCAGGTTTATTCCAAAAATAACTGTTGATGTTATGAAAAAAGTAATACCGAAAGAGCTGCTTGCCTCAAAGAACCTGCGCCTTGAGAATCTTTATAATATGGAGAATCCGGAAGCATATTTTGAAAAAATAATGTACGAGGATACCAGACTGCTCAGTGCGGTTACAGAAGCCTCAATAGATGATTATTTCGAAGAATGGCAGGAAGAGATAGACAACCTCAATAAGCTTAAGGTTGGGGCAAAGGCAGCTCTGGACCTTATATCGGCATTTTCCGAAAACTTGCGCAAGAACGATGACGGTCTTAGCACTAAAAAACGCAATGAACTGCTGAATGACATGAAAATTCTGGATAGAACAATAAGCGAAGGTATAAAAAAAGTACGGGAGATAAGTGCTCTGGAAAAAAGCCAGAATATCGGCATTAAACAGAAAATGGCCAACAGGAACG
>RZYP01000294.1 GCA_009930275.1 Negativicutes bacterium | reverse complement strand
TGCTGCTTTAATCAACTGTTCGTTTAGCTCTTCCTGTGTCATGGCTATATCTCCTATATCGCAAAGTCAGGCGTACACCTTTCGTAATTTTCACTGTCTTCAATAAGCAGGGTCTTCCTTTTCCTCCCTCTTTCTGCGCTGCTGACAATATATTCTCTGAGATCGGGAAATTTGTCATATACCCTGTTGCCCTTGATCTGTTCTTCTATTTCATCTTTCTCCGGGGCATATCCGTGATCCGCAAAAATATTTACGCTTTCTTTTATTGCATTTATTTTTTCTTCCATTTCCATATCCGACATTCTACGATATCCTATTCCTGTACCAGGGGGTTCGGTTGGATCTACATAGCGAAGTTTTCTTGGATTATCCCTGAAACTGCAGCCCCAGTAATTGCCGGTTTCAGCCGGAACAGCGAAAAAAAACGGATGATTGTCATGCAATCTTAATATTCTGCTTCCTGTGGCCCCGGCCTCAAAAAACATTTTAAGCACTTCGTTAAGATTGCCCTGTGCCGCCATTTCTATCACTGATATGCCGGATTTGTCCAGCCGGTTCGGATCAAGTCCGTGGTTCAGCATCGCCTGGGCTATATCGACGATTATTTTTCTGCACCGCCTGCACTCCGCATCAGTTTCAGGATAATTGAATATTCTTTCTTCATCAGCGATCTCTTTCCAATATACATTGCTGAAATGCCTTAGTATATTCAGAAGGAGCCCAAAAGAGATATTCTGCTGAACCCTATTTCCCGTGTTGGATTGCAGTATACCGCTGTAATTCAGTTCATTTACAAATATGCCGGGTTTTGCTCCGGCATCAAGGAGCGCAGTAAGTACCTCCTGTATTTTTAATAATTTTTCCGAAAGCATTTTATAATTTTCAACCTGTTTATATCTCCTGAATTCCCTGTTCTCACTGCCGGATAGGACCTTAACTCCGTTGTACTGTATTTCGTTGGAGGTACCTTTTTCAGTTATAATCTCAAGTTCCATGGCCAGCATATTCTGCGGCGGGACACCCAGCAGATCCGTTGAATTTGGATCTGCCCCGGCTCTGATAAGTTCTTTTGTTACATCTGCATCGCACCCAAGTAATATTGCATAACCAAGTGCCGGTATAAGATATTTGTTAGGCTTGAAATATGTGTTTGGGTCTGCTCCTTTTCCCAGAGCTTTTTTGATAAGAGAAAGACTGTTTTTTCTTATTGCAGAAAGAAGCTGTTTATTCTCTTTTGTGACGCTGATCACGGCAGCGCCGTCGGTTATCGCATTCAGATAACTTAAAGCACTGTTTTCCTGGTTTTTCACCAGAGTTACTCTTCTTACATAATCTATGGGACTGCTGCCACACATATCTTTTTCAGACAGGTCCGCGCCGTTTTCAGCAAGGATGTGAAGCATTACCATATCGCCTTTTGCAGCAGCAAGTCCGGCGGGGCTTGGCATCTGGTGTTCAAAACCCCCGCCGGGGTAGTTGACCGAAGCGCCTTTTTCGATAATAAGACGAGCCAATTTCTTGGAATCATATAATGGCAACGCAGAAATTATGCTGTTGAGTATAGAATATTTTGCTTTCGGAGGCTGGTGACACGATATATCAAAGTCGTCGCGGGATATTATTTTCTCGGCCAACACCAGTTTATTGCTTAATATCACATATTCCACAAATGAATAGGGCGGACCCTCGGGCTTTGTATAGTTGATATCCCCCCCCCGATCTATCAGGAAATTGATAAAGGATATATCGGACGCTTCATCCATATACCGGGGGCAACAGCGTATAAGCGCAGCCTGCATAATATTCTTTATATCTGTATCATCCGTATATTTTTTGAACTTGTTAAGCAGTATGTCGATTGACTCCCTGTCCTGCTTGTCTACAGCGTGTTCGATCCCGTTTCTCAG
>RZYP01000293.1 GCA_009930275.1 Negativicutes bacterium | reverse complement strand
TGGCGAAGTGGACACACCTGTTCCCATCCCGAACACAGAAGTTAAGCACTTCAGCGCCGAAGATAGTTCTAAGGAGCGAAAATAGGACGTTGCCAGGCAAACCTCACTATATTTTAAATCAAAGCGCACACACCAATATTGGCCTACATAGCTCAGTTGGTTAGAGCACCTGACTGTTAATCAGGGGGTCCTAGGTTCGAGTCCTAGTGTGGGCGCCACTACGATACATAACGGCATTGGCCGTTTTTTTTATGCATAAAAAAAGGAGTACCGAAGTACTCCAGATAATTATTTAAATAAGAAACTTAAAAGTGGTTCGATTTGAGCAAGTATCGGTACGATAATTAAAGATACGATACTCATAAGTTTAATTAAGATATCCATCGATGGTCCAGCAGTATCTTTAAATGGATCACCTACGGTATCACCTGTAACTGCAGCTTTATGAGCTTCAGATCCTTTACCACCTAAGTTGCCTTCTTCAATAAACTTCTTTGCGTTATCCCATGCACCACCAGAATTAGCCATAAAGACAGCAAGCATAATGGCAGATACCAATCCACCAACAAGCATTCCTCCTAAACCTTCAGTGCCAAGTAGTACACCCGCAAGTACAGGAGAGAATACAGCAATCATTGCAGGAAGAACCATTTCTTTTAATGCTGCTTTTGTAGAAATATCAACGCATTTAGCATAATCAGGAAGTGATGTTCCTTCTAAAATGCCTGGATCTGCTTTATATTGACGTCTAACTTCTTCAATCATTTTATTTGCTGCTTTACCCACGGATTTGATGACTAATGATGTGAATAAATAAGGTAACATTGCGCCAATAAAGACACCAACCATCACTCCTGGTTGTAAAATATCAATACCAGCACCATCTGACAAACCTGCAGATTTTTCAAAGGCAAAGAATAAGCCAATCGACGTTAATGCTGCAGAACCAATACAAAAACCTTTACCGATAGCTGCAGTCGTATTACCTACAGAATCCAGTTTATCTGTAATCTTACGAACACCTTCATCGAGTTTACTCATTTGAGCAATACCACCTGCGTTATCCGCAATCGGACCATATGCATCGACTGAAATCGTAATACCAGCAGTAGATAACATACCAACGGCAGCTAAAGCAATGCCATACATATCTTTCGTAAATAAGAAAGAAATGACAATACCTAAAACTAAGATAACAACAGTTAAGAATGTGGAAAGCATGCCAACCCCAAAGCCTGCAATGACGTTTGTTGCATGGCCGGTTTGTGACTGCTCTGCAATTTCTTTTACAAATTTATAATCACCAGAGGTGTAATATTCTGCAATAAACCCAATACCTACACCAACGATTAAACCGACAGCAACTGCACCAAATACACCCCAAGCTCTCATTCCATCAAAGAAGATTTGACTAAAAATGAGGCTTGCGATTAGCATGATGAATGCTGCAAGATAAGTGGAAATACTCAATGCCTTTTGTGGATTATTCCAATTTCTTGATCTGACAATGAATACAGCGATAACTGCGGCGATTGCACCTAATCCAGAAACAAGAAGAGGGAAGATGACGGAAGCAATAATACCGCTTAATATGTTTGCATCCATGATTTGTAAACCATCACGCACGTGTTCAGGTGTAAAATTCACAAAGGCATAAATTCCTAATGTCAATGCTGAAATGATTGAGCCAACATAGGATTCTGTTAAATCAGAACCCATTCCAGCAACGTCACCGACGTTATCACCCACGTTATCTGCAATCACTGCTGGATTTCTTGGATCATCTTCTGGAATATTTGATTCAACTTTACCTACTAAGTCTGCACCAACATCTGCAGCTTTTGTATAAATACCACCACCAACACGGCCGAATAAAGCAATTAATGATGCACCTAAGCCATAACCTGTTAC
>RZYP01000292.1 GCA_009930275.1 Negativicutes bacterium | reverse complement strand
CCGTTGTCGGACGCACATCGACTACCACATCAGTAAATCCGGCATCTTTTGCCAAAGCCAAATCTCTTGCTATATTCTCTTTACTGTTTGCAAAATCAGGAAAATTAGCAGCAGCATCAACCCAAATATACCGTGGCTTATCGGCGTTCTTCGTGGTCGTTTGATTCTTCTCTTCGTTCTCTTTCCAATAGTCTTTGGCAGATTCACTACAAGAACAAACTGTCCCAACAAATAAAGTCGAAACAATTATATTTAGAGTCTACTGAATAATCATATTCTTCTGATTATCAAATAAATAACCCCTATATTAGTTGGTTAGTTGGCAAAAAATAGTTATATTTGTGTGTTAAATGATGAAATAATGAATTACAGTTCACAAGGAAAGCAGCTCTTTATTGATGATTTTAAGTCTTCTTTGGAAGGCTTGAATAAGTCCAACCGTTGGGTTCAGTTAGGGGATACCCTTCCCTGGGATGAAATAGAAAAGTTGTACAACAAACGCTTAAACAACGGCAAGCGTGGTGCTGGAAATAAGCCAGCTCGTATGATTATAGGAGCTTTAGTTATTAAGCACAAGATGACTCTTTCGGATGAAGAAACGATACTTACCATTCAGGAGAATCCCTATATGCAATACTTTGTTGGTTTGTCAGAGTTCACAGATAAGCCCATTTTTGACTCCAGCTTGTTTGTAACCATTCGCAAGCGTTTAGGAACATCCGACTTCAATGATATGAGCGTATCATTACTCACCCAACAGGTGGAACAAGCTAAAATTGTATCCCAATCCAAAGCTGAACATGAAGACCAATCAAATAATGACGATTCCTCTGCTTCGAATCTTACCTTTACAGATAATCAAGGAAGATACCATCAAGGTGCACTAAAGATAGATGCCACTTGTGTCGATGCCGAGGTTCGTTATCCTACCGACATCGATTTACTCCATGACGGCTGCAAAGTTATCAACCGTTACATCGATAAATTGTGCAAGCGTTTTTCGTTGGTACACCCCACTACCCATTATAAATCCGCCCGGGCTGCATATCTTGAAGTCATCAAACGTAAGAAGAAAAGTAAAAGTCTGATAAACAAAGGTAAGTCGCATCTGCTGACCTACTTGATTCGTGACATACGTAGCTTCGTAGACCTGATAGCGATAAACGGCACCCATCTCTTTGATAGTTTGAAACGTAATGAGCAGAAGATAGCTGGAGCCATCCTTAAGATGTATCACCAGCAGAACCAAATGTTCAAAGAGGGTAGCCGTACCTGCACCAATCGTATCATCAGCATCTTCCAACCGCATATTCGCCCCATTGTTCGTGGTAAATCCAAATCGCCTACGGAGTTTGGTGCAAAAATAGGAGCAAGTATTGTTCAGGGGTACACTTTCGTAGATCATCACTGCTGGGATGCTTACAATGAAGCTTCGGATTTAGCTCTTCAAATTGAACTTTACCGAAAGCGTTTCGGTTTCCTACCAGCAAAAATCTATGCGGACAAGATTTATATGAATAAGGCAAATAGGAAGTTGATGAAAGAGTTGGAAATTCAAGCCATGGGCAAACCATTAGGCAGACCGCCCAAAGAGGCGCAGACGAAAGAATTCCAAACTGAGATGGCTAAAGCAGTGGGTGAGCGAAATGAGATAGAAGCTACTTTCGGAACAGGCAAACGAATTTATCGTGCGAATAATATCAGAGCAAAGTTGCCGGAAACGGCCAACTGTTGGACGGGTATGTGCTACTTCGTTAAAAATGTGATGGAGTTCCTAAGAGAACTTCCTCATGCCCTAATTTTTGTCGCCAATTTATTAAGAAATCTGGGAGCTATTTGGAAAAAACGTCCCAGATTACCTAATTTTTCCTACTGTGTCGTTTTGAGTGCCTGATTAATTCAGTAAACCCTA